>DATMLG010000536.1:0-7271 GCA_035570675.1 Verrucomicrobiia bacterium
TTTATCCAAAGCGCTCGATCGATTCGGTTACAATCGAATTTGGCTTTCTAAACACCACAACCTGAACATCCTTCAAGGATCAACCCCTGAGGTCTTGCTGGCAGCGATTGGCGCTCAAACCACCCGTATTCGCCTGGGCTCGGGTGGCGTCATGCTTCCCAATCATAGCGCCTATCACATTGCCGAGAACTTTCGTACGCTGGAGGCCCTTTATCCGGGGCGCGTGGATTGTGGCATCGGCCGCGCCAGCGGTGGCGACAGCTACTCACGGTCATTGCTGGTGCCCACCCCGGATGCCTGGGGAGACTTTCCTGATCAGGCCGATCAGCTCGCAGGCTTTTTTCACGACACCTGCAAGCGTGCTTTTGCCATGCCCCTGATCAAGAGCGCACCGCCCATCTGGCTGCTTTCCGCCGGCAGCAACGCCGCCAGTGGCAGGCTTGCGGCCGAAAAGGGAATGGGGCTGGCCGTTGCGCTCTTCATTAATCCGGACGCGACCGCCGAATCGGTCCGGCAATACAAGCAGAACTTCAGGCCCTCCCAGGAGTTTCCCGAGCCAAGGGTCATGATCGCCATTAATGCGGTGGTTGCCGCAACTCCCGAAAAGCTTCAGGAGCAAAAAAAGATATCGGACTTTCTTCGCATCATGCGTGATTCGGGAAGATACCCCGCTTCCGTTCCTGCACCGGAGGCGATGAAGAGTGTTCATTTTGGCGCCAAGGAAGAGGACCACCTGGCTCGCATTGCCAATCGGGAAGTCGTTGGGCTCCCGGGTGAGGCCAGGAAACAAATCCTGGAGCGCGCCAAAAACTACGATGCCGATGAAGTCTTGCTCACCATGGTAACCCACAAGCTTTCCGACAAAATCGAAAGCTGTCGCCTGCTGGCCGAGGCCTTTGGTCTCTAGAGCGCTTTAAGAAATAATGTGGCCATTCGGAGCGAAAAGCGATCATGGCGCGTCGGGGCCAAGGTAACCAGCCAAGGGGCAATCCCTCAATTGCTTCAAGCCTTCGACCACCGATTCGGCGTTCAATCGCGCGCCGGCCTTGGTCGTGTGCTGGTTGTCCGCAAAATCTTTGGCTCCCTTGTCTTCGCCAAGCGCATCGTACCGATTCGCCGCCAGGTTGTTCAGATCGACGAATAACGCGCCGCTGGATTTCGCGGCGTCGGCGGCCCATTCCGCGTAGCCGTCGAAGCCGCGCTTGATTTTGCCATCAACCCACGTGTTGCGCGGGATCGGCGAACAGAGGATCACCGTCGCGCCCCTGGCCTGGGCATCCTTCACATACTGCCGCAAATACCACCCGTACGTGTGGAGCGTTTTCTTTTTGTCACCGACGCCGACCTGGATCGTCTCGTCACCGCTGCCGGTGATCGTCGTTCGGTCGGGATAATTTGTCGAATTGGCGGCATCATTATGGCCAAACATGACGAGCACATAATCGCCGGGCTGCATCCGGTCCAAAACGCGTGCCCACAAACCTTCCTCGGTATAGCTGCGACTGCTGCGTCCGCCGGCGGCTTCGTTGTAAACATGGATTTTTGCCGGGTCAAACATCGGAATGAGTTCGTAACCCATGCCCCACGGGCCGTGATCACCCGGCGGCTTGCCGGTCTTTGTAATCGAGTCACCCACCAGAAACAGCGCAGGATGCAGCGTGGCCGGCGCGGACGAAGCCGCTGTTTCCTGTGCGCGGACAATCCCCGCGATTGAAAATGCTAAAACGAAGAATGCCAAAACAAGCCGGCGGAGCGCTCGAAAATTAAAGTTCATGGGCCGTTATCATCTCCTCACTCCTCGATCAGCACCAACAAATCCTTGCTCTCCACCGTGTCGCCCACCTTTGCGTGGATTTCCTCCACCGTCCCGTCGCACGGCGCGTAGAGGGTGGTCTGCATCTTCATCGCCTCCATGGTCAGCAGTTTGTCGCCCTTCACCACCTTGGTGCCGACCCCCACCGACATCGCCGTGATCAGGCCCGGAATCGGCGCGCCCACCTGTGTCGGAATTGCCGGGTCCGCTTTCGCCCGTTGCTTCACGCTGGAGGCCACCGACCGGTCCACGACCGTCGTCTGCCGCGCCACGCCGTTCAGCTCAAACAACACCGCCCGCCGCCCCTCGGGATCCAGCGGCCCCACGTTGATCAGCCGGATGAACAATGTCTTGCCCGCCTCGATCGTCACGGAGATTTCCTCGCCCTGCTTCAATCCATGAAAAAACGCGGGCGTGGGCAGCACGGAAAGCTCGCCATATTCCTTCGTGAACCGGGCAAACTCGGCAAACACCTCCGGATACATGAAATGGCTGTAAAGATCGTCGTCGGACGCCTCGCGCTTGAGCTTGGCGGCGAGCTCGGCCCGGACCTTCTTCAAATTCGCCTGCGGCAGCGATTCCCCCGGACGTCCCCGAATGGGCTTGCGTTTGCCGAGCACGATCTGTTGCACCTTCTTCGGCCAGCCGCCCGCGGGCCGGCCCAGCCCGCCCTGCAGCATGTCAATCACGGACTCCGGAAACGGCGTCGCGCCGGGCTCCAAATTCAGCACGTCGGCGGGCTTGATGCCGCGCGTGATGAGAAACATCGTCATGTCGCCGACAACCTTGCTGCTGGGCGTGACCTTCACGATGTCGCCGAAAAGCTGGTTCACCTCCGCATACGTGCGGGCAATCTCCGGCCAGCGGTTGCCCAAACCCATGCTCGACGCCTGTTCCTTCAGGTTCGTGTATTGGCCGCCCGGCATTTCGTGGACATAAACCTCCGCCGAGCCCGCGCGGGGCGAGGTGTCGAACGGTGCATAAGCCGAGCGCACCTGCTCCCAATAATCGGAAAACTCGTTCAACGCCGCCAGATCCAGCCCCGTGTCGCGCGGCGCATGCTGCAATGCGGCGACAACTGAGTTGAGGTTAGGCTGGCTGGTGGAACCGGACATTGACGCCACCGCCAGGTCCACGATGTCCACCTGCGCGTCGTTGGCCTCCAGCACCGAGGCCGCGGCCACGCCGCTCGTGTCGTGCGTGTGGAAATGCACCGGGATGCCGATTTCCTCCTTCAGCGTCTTCACCATTTGATACGCGGCATAAGGACGGCAGAGGCCGGCCATGTCCTTGATGGCGAGAAAATGCGCGCCCATCTTTTCCAGCTCGCGCGCGAGCTTCACGTAATATTTCAGCGAATACTTCGAACGCTTCGGGTCAAGGATGTCGCCCGTGTAACAAATCGCCGCCTCGCAGATCGCATGCGTTTCCTGCACCGCCTCCATCGCCACCTTCAGGTTGGGCGTGTAATTCAACGAATCGAAGATGCGGAAGATGTCAATCCCCTGCATGGCCGCGTGCCGCACAAACCCCGCCACCACATTGTCCGGATAATTGGAATAACCCACCGCGTTCGAACCGCGGAACAGCATCTGGAAGCAAATGTTCGGAATTTCTTCGCGGAGCGCGCGCAGCCGCAGCCAAGGGTCCTCGTGCAGAAATCGCAGCGCGGTGTCAAAGGTCGCCCCGCCCCACATTTCCAAACTGAACAATTGCGGCGTCCGCCGCGCCACCGCCCCCGCCACCGCCAGCATGTCATAAGTCCGCACGCGCGTGGCGAGCAGCGACTGATGCGCATCCCGGAAGGTGGTGTCGGTGATGAGCAGCCGCTTTTGTTTCAGCACCCATTGCGCAAATTTCTTCGGGCCAAGTTCCAGCAGCAACTGCCGCGATCCCGCCGGCGGCGTCTGCTTGTGGTCATAAGCCGGCGGCGGAACGGTCACCAGCGGCCCCTTGGGCGTGAATTTCTTTGCCTGCGGATTGCCGTTGACGATGACATCGCCCAGAAACGCCAGCAGTTTCGTCGCGCGATCGCGGCGCGGCTTGAATTGAAACAACTCCGGCGTCGTATCAATCAGCGTCGTGGTCGCGCCGCCCGAACGGAAGACGGGATTGTGAATGACGTTTTCCAGGAAAGGGATGTTCGTCTTGACGCCGCGAATACGAAACTCCCGCAACGCGCGGTCCATGCGTTGCAGGGCGACATTAAAATCGCGCCCCGACGCGGTGAGTTTGACGAGCAGCGAATCGTAAAACGGCGTGATGACGCTCCCGGCGGAGCCCATTCCACCGTCGAGCCGGATGCCGAATCCGCCCGCGGAACGGTAGGTGAGGATGCGCCCGTAATCCGGCGTGAATTTATTTTCCGGGTCCTCCGTCGTGATGCGGCACTGGACGGCAAAGCCGTTGCGTGGCACTTCCTCCTGCGCGGGCAGGCCCAGTTCCTGGTCGTGCAGATGCAGCCCCTGCGCGACGAGTATCTGCGCCCGCACCAGGTCAATGCCCGTGATCACCTCCGTCACCGTGTGTTCCACCTGGATGCGCGGATTCATCTCGATGAAGAACCATTCGTTCGTGTCCAGATCAATCAGGAACTCCACCGTGCCGGCGTTGTCGTAATTGATGTTCGCGGCAATCTTCACCGCGGCCTCGCACAATTCGCGCCGCACCCGCGCTTCCAACGCCACCGACGGCGCAATCTCAATCACCTTCTGATGCCGCCGTTGAACCGAGCAATCCCGCTCGTGCAAATGAAGCACGTGCCCGTGCTTGTCGCCCAGCACCTGCACCTCGATGTGTTTGGACCGCGGAATGTATTTCTCCAGGAAAACCGCGGGATTGCCAAAGGCGCGACCCGCTTCGCCCTGCGCCTCGTCGAGCAAATCCGCAAGATCGGCGGCTTTCATCACCACGCGCATCCCGCGACCGCCCCCGCCAAACGCCGCCTTGATGATGAGCGGGAAACCAATTTCCTTGGCGATTTTCAACGCCTCGGCGCGGTCCGTGACCGGATCCTCGGTTCCGGGCAGCACGGGAACATTCACCTTTTGCGCCAGGGCGCGCGCGGCCACCTTGTCACCCATCAACTTCAAAAGCTCCGGACGCGGCCCCACAAAAGTAATCCCCGCGTCCTGGCATGCCTGCGCGAATTCCGCGTTCTCCGAAAGAAATCCGTAGCCCGGATGAATGTAATCAACACCCTTTTCCAGCGCCAGAGCGACAATCCCGGGGATGTCCAGGTACGCGCCCACCGGTCCGCGCCCTTCGCCGACCAGATACGCCTCGTCGGCCTTGAAACGGTGGATCGAGAGCCGGTCCTCCTGGGCATAGACCGCCACCGTGCGCAGGCCCAGTTCCGTCGCGGCGCGAAAAACGCGGATGGCGATTTCGCTGCGATTGGCGACGAGCAATTTTTTTGGCATGGACGCCACCGGCGCTTCGGTTTCGGGTTGGCTTGAAGTCATATTGTCGCGCGAATTTATAAACGAGCGGAGCCGCGAATTCAAACTTCAAAGTTGCGATTCGGCGCGGTTTTGAATCGGCGCGCGGCAGCGGGTCGGCTGATTCGGTTGTGCTTCCGTTTGGAGCTTGACGACCAGGCGAATCCTGGAGTCCACTCAAAAAGCGTGTCCATGGCCTTTGGTCCAAACAAATCCGGAATCAGGGACGGTATTCTGCCGGCATTATTGACGGCGACCGCTCTGTCCCTGTCGCTGCCAGACGCCCGCGGACAGGAGTTGAACGCCTACACCATCAAGCCCACGGTCACCGAGAAGATGGGCGACCAGGGAGGAAAATATTTCGGACAGCCGCCGGACCCGGCCAAAACCCGCCACTACTACATCGCCGCCGAGCCGGACCAATGGGATTTCCTGCCCACCGGCTCGGACCCGGTCTGCGGCATGACCCCGTCGCGGCAAATTCTCGCGGAACACCTGGTCCGGAAGGTGCGTTATTTCCAATACACCGACGGCTCCTTCAAGGAACGCGTGCCTCAGACCGCGCGGTTGGGAATTCTGGGCCCTGTGCTCCGGGGAGTGGTTGGCGATTATCTGGAGATTACATTTTTGAACCGCACCGCGCTGCCCCTTTCCATGCACCCCCACGGAGCCAAATACGACAAGGACAGCGAGGGCAGTTATTATAGCGACAATGATCCCTCGCAATCCCTTCAACGCAGCAAACAGGACCATTTCGCGCCGGGTCTCGGCGCCGCCGTAGGTCCCTTTGCACGGTTCACCTACGTATGGTATCTCGACGAACAGTCCGGGCCCCTGCCCACGGAACCCAGTTCCAAGGGCTGGCTCTATCACAGCCACGTCGGCGGCGAAGGCGAAATGAACCTCGGCCTTGAGGGCTTTATTATAATCACCGACCCAAAACGCGCTCGGCCCGACGGCACGCCAAACGACGTGGACCGGGAAATGCCCGCCTTGTTCATGATTTTCAACCAGGGCCACACGGATCCGGAAGCCGCCGAAGAAGCGGCAAAAGCAGCCCGTGGCGGGCAGCCGTTGGATGCGTCGTTACTCAACAGCCTGGCCATCGCGAATGCAAACAAGCCGCCGGGCGCGTCCGGCCTCAACCAGACCAATGCCCCGGACAACGCGGCCGACTTGCAGGAAGCAAGCGAACGCCACACCATCAATGGCTACATCTACGGCAACCTGCCGGGCCTGGAAATGAACGAGGGCGAACACGTGCGCTGGTATCTCTTCGGCCTCGGCTCCGAATCTGATCTGCACACGCCGCATTGGCACGGCCTGCGCGTCATGGAGGAGGGCGTCCGGCGGACGGACACGGTGGAGTTGCTGCCCGGCTCAATGAAGGTTGCCGACATGCTCGCGGACAATCCCGGCGACTGGCTCTTTCATTGTCACGTCGCCGATCACATGGCCAACGGCATGTTTGCCCTCGTAACCGTCTATCCCAAGAACAACCCCGGCGCCAGCATGTCGCCCGGCAAAGCATTCCTTGGTTTCCCTCCGCCCCGCCCGAGCGTTCAAACCAACGGAAATTAGGGCGCTGCGACAGTCTTTAACTTCGGGTTGATCACCCGACGCCACCACGGTGGCAGCATCACCATGGGAATGGACCAAAAATATCCCGCCGGCAGCTTGGGCGCCTGCGGTTCCGGATCCAGCAGATAATAAGGCTTCACCGCCAGATGATGATAGGAGTGATGCCCCACCCGAAAACTCACATAGCTGGAAAAAAAGTGGTAAGTGTCCCAGGAATGTTCCGCCCCGGTCTTCTCGTATTCCCCATCCTGCTCCTTGCGCATCAAACCGTAGTGCTGGATGTAATTCACCGACTCCAGCACAATGTGCGAGCCGATGATCTGGGCCACGTAAAACAACAATCCCCACGGGCCCGTCAGTAATAAAAACGCGAGCAGGATCGCCACCTGGCCCAATGCAAAATGAACCATCTTGTTCCGGAAAATGCTCCCTCCGGC
>DATMLG010000537.1:0-11461 GCA_035570675.1 Verrucomicrobiia bacterium
GGGCCACGCCGAGCGCGCTCTGGCGGGCGGCTATGACACCGTCAGTGAACTGGTGTTTTCCGGCTTCGATTCATTGCAGGTTCTCTCACCCACCGTTTGCCGCCCGTTCGATGCGCGCCGCGATGGCCTCGCACTTGGTGAAGGCGCTGCGATTCTCGCTCTGGAAACTTTGGAGTCGGCGCGCCGTCGCGACGCAGCCATCCTGGGTGAAATTATCGGTTATGGCACGTCCATCGACAACCATCACCTTACCCAGCCGCATCCGCAGGGGCAAACATCGCTTGCAGTGATGAAACAGGCCTGCGCCGTGGCCGGCATCACGCCGGAAAACATTGACTACGTCAACGCCCACGGCACCGGCACGCCGCTCAACGACAGCTCCGAGGCGCAGGCCATTTCCCAATGGGCTGGACCGCACGCCGCCACACTGCCGGTCAGCTCCACCAAATCCAGCATCGGGCACCTGCTCGGCGCCGCCGGCGCGGTCGAGGCGGTGATTTGTTTGATGGCCTTGCGCGGACAATGGCTCCCGGTGCAGAGCACCTTCGAAACTCCCGATCCCGCCTGCGCTTTTCCCATCATTCACAAACCACAAGATGCGCGCCTGAATGCCGCGCTTTCAAACTCCTTCGGGTTTGGCGGCGTCAATGCCACCTTGATTTTCCGGAGGTGGAAATGAGCCGGATTTTCGTCACCGGATGGGGCGCGGTCTCACCCGCCGGCTGGAATGTTGCCGCCTTGCGCGAAGCGCTGGTGCATGAAGGGCCATTGCCCGTTCAAGACATGGAGCGGCCCGGCTGGGAAAAAACTTTGCGCGTAAGGCAGGTGCCGGCCCCGGCCGCGCGTCCGGAATTCCTGGCGCACCCGCGGTTGCGTCGTTCAAGTCCGATCACGCATTACGCGGCGGCGGCGGCGCTTGAAGCCCTGGCGGGGCGGCGGGCGGCGCCGGGTTCAAATGACCGGATCGGTCTCGTCGTATGTATGCAGGCGGGCTGTGTTCGTTACTCCTGCCGGTTCCTCGATGAGACGCTGAAGGACCCCGCAACCGCGAGTCCGCTGCTTTTTCCAGAGACGGTCTATGCCGCGCCGGCCAGCCATGTCGCGGCACTGCTCGAAAATGTTTCGCTCGCCTGTTCACTGGTGGGAGATCCGGGCGCTTTCTTGCAGGCTGTCGCCCTTGCAGCCCAATGGCTCGAAGAGGATCGTGTGGATACCTGCCTGGTCATCGGCGCCGAGGAAACCAATTGGATTCTCGCCGACGCCCTCCGGCTTCTCGACCGCAATGCCATCATCACCTCCGGCGCCGGCGCCTTGTGTCTGTCCCGCGATTCGAAAACGCCGGGGACGGTCGAACTCGCCGCCATCACGGACCCGCACACCTATTCCGCGCGCAAGACCCGGACGCAGGCGGCACAAGCCATGCGCGCCCAATTGGGCATCGGCGCCGCCGAAGATTTGCTTTGTGACGGCCTCGCGGAGAGCCCACGCGTGGACGCGCCGGAACGGGCGGCATGGCGCGACTGGCCGGGCAAACGCCTCAGCCCAAAACAAAGCCTTGGTGAAGGACTCATGGCCTCTGCCGCGTGGCAGTGTGTCGTCGCCTGCGACTCCGTGGCCAACGGCGGGTTCGCGGCGGCGAATGTCAGCCTCGTCGGCTCCAACCAGCAGGCCATCGGCGCACGTTTTGTGCGCGCTGGTTCCGGCAATTCCAATTCGTCCGCCAACGGCGCGGCGGGCAAACTCCGGCCATGAGTTCGCGGGTCATTCTGGTCACCGGTGCCAACGGCGGGCTGGGCCGGGCCATTGCATGTGCCTTCCTCCAGGAGTCGCCTGCCAGCTTCGTCTGGCTCGGGATTCGGAACCGCCGCGAACACGCCGATCAACTCGCGCGCGAAAATCCGGAACGCTGTTCCTGCGTTGCTCTGGATGTTACCGCTCCCGCCTCCTGGACGCAAGCAATTCAGGAAATTCTCGCACGCCATGGACGCGTTGATGTGCTGATCAACAACGCTGGCAGCCACGAGGACGCCTTGCTGGCCAACATGCCGGCGGATTCCTGGTCCCGCGTTTTGGCCGCAAACCTGGATTCCGTTTTCCACGGCTGCCAGACGGTGTTGAAGACGATGATCAGCCAGCGCTCGGGCCGCATCGTCAACGTGTCCTCCCTTAGCGCGTTGCTCGCCCCGGCCGGGCAGTCTAATTACGCCGCGGCCAAGGCGGGGGTCGTCGCTCTTACGCAATCGTTGGCGAAGGAAGTTGCCCGCATTGGCATCACCGTGAATGCCGTTTGTCCAGGCTACGTGGAGACGGAGGCGCTGGCGCATCTCACGGGCGAGGAAAGAAAGTCGGTTCAAATGAAAATTCCCCTCCGCCGGTTCGGCCGGCCTGAGGAAGTGGCCGCTGCCGTGCGTTTTCTGGCAAGCATCGAGGCCAGTTACATCACCGGCTCCGCCCTCAAGGTTGACGGTGGAATTCTTTGAATCCGGATGACGAATCGCCCTCATCATCAACTTATCGCAATTGCGATGATGTGAACGGAAACCCAATTTTCTGATTGTTGTTGAATCAATGAACTTCGCAACCAAACCTGGCAAGGTTCCGGCAGTGTCCGGGACCGGCGCCCGCAAAGTCGTCATCATTGGCGGTGGCATTGCCGGCCTTTCTTGCGGCTGCTACCTGCAGATGAATGGCATTCAGTCCGAGATTCTCGAAATGACCGCGCTGCCCGGCGGTCTATGCACGTCCTGGGATCGCGGGCCGTATGTTTTTGACGGATGTCTGCGATGGCTTTTGGGCACCAGTCCACCCTCGATTTTTCACCAGATCTGGACGGAACTGGGCGCGTTTGCCGGCCGGAAGATCATGCCCCAGGACGAAGTCGTGCGGGTTGAAGGCGCCGACGGCCGGTCGTTTTCCGTGCAAGCGGACTTGGACCGTTTCGCCGCCGATTGCAAGCGCCTGGCCCCGGAGGACTCGGCGCTCGTCGATGAACTGGTGCGCGACGCCCGCCGGTGCGCCTGGATCGAGCCTCCGCTGGACAACCCGCTTGAGTTGATGACTATCCGTGAAAAAATGCGGATGGGGTTGCGCTTCATGCCAATAGTTCCCGTCATCCTCAAATGGAAAAGACTTCACCTCACCGATTATCTGGCCAGGTATCGGAACGACTTCCTGCGCGAAGTGATGCTGGCGCTTGCTGGCGATGAACGCATGTCGGCGCTGGTGCTGATGATGGTGCTCGCGTTCCGTTGCCGCAACAACACCGGCTTTGTTGTCGGCGGCTCCCTTGCCTTTGCCCAGGCGATTGCCGATCGCTACTCCGCGCTCGGCGGAGTGTTCCGCAACAACACCGAGGTGGTTTCGGTGCAGGTCGAAAACAACCGCGCCACCGGAGTGAATTGCGCCGGCGGCAAATTCATCCCCGCGTCCGCCGTTGTTTCCTGCGCGGACGGTCACACCACCATTTTCAAGATGCTCGACGGGCGTTACGTAAACAAAAGCCTTCGCCGGCTGTACGAAAAGGGTGACCTGTTTCCCGCCTTGATCCAGGTTTCGCTCGGCATCAACCGGGCCTATCCGGACGTGCCCCAAACCTTGACCCTGCTGCTTGCACAACCGCTCGCCGTGGACAATCTGACAAAACACACGCGCCTGGAGGTATCGGTGTTTGGCGCGGACGCGGGTCTTTGCCCGGAAGGGAAAACGGTCATGACCGTCCGCGCAGCCTCCGACTTTGATTTCTGGGTCAAGCTCAAGCATGGCAATCCGCAGGGCTATCGGACGGAAAAAAAGGCCATTTTGCGGGAGATCATCAAAATCCTCAACCAGAGGTTTCCTGGCCTGGCTGCGTGCGTGGAGTATTCGGATCTCGCGACGCCCTCCACCTTCGAGGACTGGACCGGCAACTGGCAGGGCAGTTACGAAGGCTGGCTGCCAACACCCCGCACGCTCGGCCGGCGCATCCCGTACACGCTGCCGGGGTTGAAGGATTTCTTCATGGGTGGACACTGGGTGGCATTGGGTGGTGGATTGCCGTCGGCCGCAATCTCCGGCCGGTACGTCGCGCAAATGATCTGTGCCCGTGACGGAATTCCTTTTGCGGCGACCAAACCGTAGCATCTAATAAGCGGCTGGCCGGCCATGGTTGTCGGTCTGGAATGAGAATTCAAAGATTAGCTTGCTTCCGCCCCGATCATCAATCCCGCCTGAAATCCAGTAGGTCGTTTGCGGTTCCAGCGCCAGGCCGGGAGGGAGCGCGTAGATTCTCTCGCAGGAATCCTTGTTCGGTTGCAAAACCGGGCGCCCAAAATTAAATTTCCATTGTGGCGGATCCGCGGGGTCGGCGTCCCAACGGCGCATCCGTGCGGCGGAAAAAGTCCGCGCCTTGTCAATCGTGACCTCAACTGCGTCATCGGCATTCGTGCCGGCGAATCTCGGCGTCCAAACCCGCAGATAAATGTCTTCACCCGGCAGCGATTCACCGTTCCGGTCGAGCGGGACGCGGGCGATCCTCGCCAGCGCGAGTTCGTTGCCCAAAACCCATTCCGCGCCATCCTGTGCAGCCCGGTAATCCACCACCTGCGGGAACCCGTCAAAAAGATCCGCCACCCGGTCGCTGGAAGTATCGCGGGTCGGAACGAAATTGCACAGCAAGATGCCGTCCGAGTTGAGATCGTCCAATGCGCCGTGCGTGCCGCCGAGACTCACCAGCTTGCTGCCCTCATTTACCAGCCATGTGTCATGCACATAGCCATTTTTCAAGCTGAGAAGAATGGTTGCGGGATTGAGAGTGACCTGCGTGAGCCCGCGGACCACACGCTCCAGCGCCAGGGGGTAGCGATGGGTCAACGTCTCGGCCGCCCACTCATCCGCTGTGGCAAACCCATCACCATCCAGCAGGTTCTTCTGTTTGAGCGATTCAATTATCGACCCATAATTGATGGGGTCGCCCTGTTCAATTGTATACCGGAACACGTTCCGCTCGGGGTTCCACTCGATGATGGCGCGAGCGCCTTTTGAATTCATGACCAGGAAATGGTTGGTCCGATCCGGTAGCCGGGCGGTCACCACATCCACGCCTTCCAGACGTGTCAATAATTGCGCCAGCGCTTCGGTTTCGCCGGGCAAGTTATGAACCTCCACCCAGGACTCAATTCCGGTCGTGGGCAGCACAACGTCCTTTGGGTTCTTTAGTGATTTAGTGACCTGGTATCCGGCTTTTTTAAGAAAAGACCTGATTTCGACGCGTTTGCCGCGGCCGGCATGGTTATTTCCATGGTCCGAGAGGATGACAATTTCCAGGTCCCGTCCTTCCCGTTTTTTGTAATCAGCGCGCAGTTCCTGGAGCTGTCCGTCGAGCCGGCAAAGCATCCCGAAGATGTCGCGGTTCATGTGCTGGGCATCGTCCGACGCCCGGATGTAGGCATAATAATTGCCACCCACCCCGCCGGCCTCGCGAAAATGTTTGATCATCTCGCTTACCTCATAGTCATACATATCAGAAGGAAAGACATAACCCATGGCCCGCAGAAAGCGGTCCTGCACCTGCCAGTTCATCTGCCGTTCGTGTTCCATCGAGGTGGCGACGCCGTCGATGGCGATTTGCAAATTGGCGGCCTCGCTGTAATAGGTTCGTTGATATCCCGGCAGCGGCCGATCGCCAAATATTTCCGTCCACGCCACGTCGCTGGTGGAGGGAAACGACGAAACCATGCGGCTGACCGGGAAATATCCCTCATTGGTGGTGAAAGCCCGAAGGTGAATCTGTTTTCCCCAGAAATTTGTGCGCGTGATGCCCGCCTGCAAGGCCACCAGATCACGGTAGGCAACGCCGTCCAACGCCAGGACCAGTCTTTTGGGGACGACACCTCCTGCCACGCGAAAGGCCGGAAGCGCCAACATTATTGCCAGAAACAGAAGCCGGTTCACGTTTTAGTCAAACAGAATGGCCTGCAAAAAAACTCAATTCAATCACGCGGGCCAATCTGTAGCTGATTCCGGGAAGCATGTCTAAACGAAATCACGACGGTTCTGATTGTCATGCAATCTCATTACAAACTAAAAATCAGGTTTTGGTTGCGGGCCGGCGGCGGATGGTCTAAGTAGGGGCAGGGTTCGGTTGCAAGGCGCAATCGAAGCCAAAAAATTAATTTCTGATCTTCTTCCCTTGGGGGAAGGAGCGGGTATTGGGTCTGAGAACACGTGTGTAACCCAGTGCCCGTTTTTTTTTGGGGGCGGCGGCGCTCAATCCTCCGCGAACAAATACTCCAAATCCGCCTTCGACAGGCTGCGCGCAAAGCCTTCCTCGCCCAGCACGTCCGCAATCGTCTGCGCCTTGGTCTGCTGCAGCTCCCAAATTTTTTCCTCGACCGTCCCCGGCGCGATCAGCCGGTAGGCGTTCACCGTGTTGACCTGCCCGATGCGGTGCGACCGGTCAATCGCCTGCGCCTCCACCGCCGGATTCCACCACGGGTCATATAGCACGACGTAACTGGCGTTCGTCAGGTTCAGGCCCGTGCCCGCCGCGCGCAGGCTCAGCAAAAACACCGCCGCGTTCGAGTCGTTCTGGAACGCGGCCACCGCCTCCTGCCGGTCCTTCGTCTGCCCCGTCAACAAATGCGTTTTAATCTGGCGTTGCTGGCATTCCAGTTCCAACAATTTCAACACCTGCACAAACTGGCTGAACACCAGCACCTTTTGTCCCTCGGAAAGCAGCGGATCCAGCAGTTCAAACAAGGTTTCCGTCTTGCCGGACGCCGCATTATTGCCCACGAGTTGCGGATGACAGCAAATCTGGCGAAGCCTCGTCAGCGCCGCGAGGACATGGATTTTGCTCTGCGCCAGGCCCTTCTCCGCCACCGTTTGCAACACCTGATCGCGGCTGCGGCGCAATTCCGCCAAATAAAGTTTCCGTTGTTCCTCGCCCAGCTGGCAGTCACAGCGCTGCTCGATCCGGTCGGGCAGGTCTTTCGCCACCCGCTGCTTCAACCGTCGCAGCAGGACCGGCCGCAGTTTTGCCGAAAGCCGCCGCCTCGCGATGCGTTGCGCGTTCTGCGCGCTCTCCGCGTCCCCGCCCCGCGGCTCGTATGTCTGCGTAAAATGCTCCTGGTTGCCCAGATAGCCCGGCTGGATGAAATCCGCGATGCTCCACAAATCCAGCAGCCGGTTCTCCAGCGGCGTCCCGGTCAGCGCCAGCAAATGGTCCGCGCGCAATTGCTTCACTGATTGGGTCACTTGCGCCGCCGGGTTCTTGATGAACTGCGCCTCGTCGAGAATCAGCGCGCGGAAGGCAAATTTCTGCAATCCCTCCAGGTCCCGCCGCAGCAGCGCGTAATTGGTCACGATCAAATCATGCTGCGGTATCTGTTTGCGCAAATTGTGCCGCTCGGCGCCGCTTTCCAGTACCAGCACCTTCAGGTGCGGCGTGAAGCGGTTCGCCTCGCGCTGCCAGTTGTGGAGCACGGACGCCGGGCAGATCACCAGTGTGGGCTTCGGTTGCTTCGGATGACGCTCCTTCAGCCACGCCAGCCACGCCAACGTTTGCAACGTCTTGCCCAGGCCCATGTCGTCCGCCAGAATTCCTCCCAGCCGCATCTGCGCCAGATGGCAGAGAAAATCAAAACCCTCCTTCTGGTACGGGCGCAACTCCGCCTGAACCGACGTCGGCAGCGGCGTGGACGGCGTTCCCTTGAAATCCTTCAACCGCTCACGGAGCGCCTGCGCTTGCGCCGTGTCACCAAACCGCTTCAACTCCTCATCGCCCAGATGCGCCGCCTGCTCGATGCCGATGCGGTGCGCCACCGGTATCAGCCCCTCGACGCCGAGGTCCGCCATCGTTTCATGCGCCGTTTGCACGGCGCCCGAATCCAGTTCCACCCAGCCCGAATCCGGCAGTTTGATGAACCGGCCCGTCGCCGTTTGCAACCGCTGCAAGTCCGCCGCCGTCAGCTTGAGCCCCTCCTGCTCCCATTCGGCGGAAACCGAGAGCCAGTCAATGCCGCTGCCCTTCACCACCACGCGGGGACGCAATTGCCGGGAATTCAGGAAGAGCCGGTGAAACGCCGGATTGCCCAAGTATTCCGCGTCCGCCGGACGGTCGGGCCACGCCGCGCCCATGGTGCTTAAAAAAATCTCGTTCGCATCCCCGACCCACAACCCCGGTTCCGGTGTGAACCAGTCCAATTGCCGCAACCATTGCGTCGCCGGTTCCAATCGCGGATCATCCAAAATCTCCGGCTTCTCCGCCGGTGTCTGGCGGGCCGCGTTTGGCTGCCATTCATGCCCGTTCCAAAGCCAGATGCTGCCGTCCCGCTCGCTCTTGGCCATGAGCCGTGCCCTTACCGTGTCATCCAGCAGTTCAAATACGAACTGTGGCACCGCGGCATGTACCACGCACAACTGCTCCCAACCCGCGCCGGGCGCGGGCTTGGTCTTGCGCAATTGCTTCAGCAAACGGTGGCTGAGCTTTCGAACCGGCACTGCCGGCCGGTTCGAAAGACTGTCCAGCAAGGCCGGCGGCGGCGCGTTCCGCAACAAATAAACCGCATTGTCCACCAGCGCCAGGGGCGGCCGTCCCGAAAAAAACCTCACCTTGTCCAGCGGATATGTTTCCCCGTTCGGCAGCGTCAACCGGTGTGTGAAAGCCAGCTCGGTCTCCCCGTTTTCCAGGTGGGGCGTCAATTCCGCCACCTGTCCCAGGAACTGCAGCGCGCCCGCGCCTTCCGCCAGTTCCAGACGGAGGCCCTGGCCCCAGCGCGCCAGCCAGTGCATCAGCTCCATGTCCGATAATATCAGCGTGGGTTCGCCATCCGCGCGTCCCGCGTGCGTTTCCGCCAGCCACTGGATGAATTCCCAGTCGGCCGGTTGAAATAATTCCTGCTCATGCGCCGCCCGCGTGGTCAATTCGATGATTTCTGTGAGCGTCTTGCGCTTCTCGCCGGTGCGCGGACGGAAAAGATGAAATTGCACTCCCAACCGGTGCCGGGCCGGTTGCTCGTTTTCGGACTGCGCCCGGCAGATCACGCGCAACGATGCGCGCGGCGAATCCAGATGTGGGGGCGCCGGCGGAAACAGCCAGCGCTCGAGTTCCTGCATCAACCGCTGCTCCTGCTCCGCCTCCTCCATCTCCGCAAAATGGTTCAGGTTCGCGTGCGCCGCCAGCTCCGTCGGCAACGGCCGGTGCGCGCGCAAAAAAAGGAAGGCCAGTTGTTCCAGCCGTCCCTTGTGCTGCGCCGCCATGAGCCGCGGCCACCAGTCCTCGCCCGCAAAATCCTTGCGCGACAGCGACAGCTTTTCGAAATAATCCTCCAGCAGCAGCCACGCCCGCTGCGAATCACCGCACGTCGAAAATTGCGCCAGGATGTCTGCGCGTTGCGCCACGGCCTCCCGTGAGTCCGCCAGTTCCCGGCGCAAGTCCGCCTGCGCGCCGTAAGCCTTCGACAGCACCGTATGATGCGCGTCGTACTTGGTCCCGCCGGCGGAACGCCCACCCTGCCCGTTTCTTAGGGATGCTCTTGCCATCTGATTTTTGCCCCAGTGGGCAACGGTCTATCATCAGGTCATAAGTGACCCGCGCTGGTCAATCAGAAAGCAAAACTTTTTGGCCTGTGAATAACTTTTTGTTGCGTTTTCAACGCCATCCCCCTTTCGGTTAGTTCCCGTGCCGCATCCCCGGCCCTGATTTGGCGCCGCACCAATTCAGCCCTTTGGTGCCCCCTTGGCTGCCTTGAGCTCCTGCAACTCCTTCTCCAAATCGCGCACCCGGTGCAGCAGATCCGGCAATTGCCGCAAGGTAATGATCTGCCGCTTCGCCTGCCGGTCGTCGATCGCCGGTGAGCCGAGCAGCTTTTCCCCGTCCTTGATGTCATGCATCACACCCCCCTGCGCCGCCACGATTGCGTGGTTTCCAATTTTCAAATGGCCCGCGATCCCCGCTTGTCCGCCCAGGGTCACATAATTCCCGAGCTTGGAACTCCCCGCTATGCCCACCTGCGCGATCAGCAGACTGTGTTCCCCGATCACCACATTGTGTGCAATCTGCACCAGATTGTCTATCTTGGTGCCCTTTCCAATCACCGTTGAACCCAGCGTCCCCCGGTCCACCGTCACATTCGCCCCGATTTCCACATCTTCGCCGATGATCACGTTGCCCGCCTGGGGCACTTTGCGATGCCTTCCCTGATCCAGCACGTAGCCAAACCCGTCCGCCCCGATCACCGCACCTGAATGGATCCGGACCCGGTTGCCAATTTGCGTCCGCGGGTAAATTGTCACATTCGGAAAAATGACCACGTCCTCGCCAAGCTGTGAACTGGCGCCCACATGATTGCCTCCCTGCAACACCGTCCGTGCCCCGATCCGTGCATGTTCACTCACCACGCAATATGGCCCCAGGTACGCCGATGGATCCACCTTGGCCGACGCAGCGACTATCGCCGTGGCATGGATGCCCGGGGCGAACGACGGTTCCGGGAAAAAAAGCGGCAGCACCCGCGCGAACGCCACCCGTGCATTGGCGACCCGGATCAAGGCCTTCCGCTGGGACGTAAAATCCCCGGCCACCAGAATGGCTGAGGCCGCGCTGGCTTCCGCCCGCAGGAAAAAAGTTTCGTTCTCCGCAAAGGTCAGGTCCCCGAGCCGCGCCCGGTCGGCCGGGGCAAACCCGGTGAGCACCGTCGAGCCGTCCCCCCGGACTTCTCCCTGAAGTTCCCTCGCTATTTCAGCGGCAGTAAAATGCATAATTCGTTTTTCCCTTCACCGGGCCCGTCTGCCATATATCCACATTGACTCGAAAGTGCCTGCCAATATAGTTTTCTCAGCGTCCTATTCAACACCAACTTTGCTTATGAGTGAAACTTTTCGGGTCGGCATGATCGGCGCCCGGTTCATGGGAAAGGCCCATTCCAACGCCTGGCGCCAGGCCCCACGCTTCTTTCCACTCAAGGCCGGCGTGGAACTCCACACCATTTGCGGCCGCGACCCGGCCCACACCGAGGCCGCCCGAGTGCAATTCGGCTGGGAACACGCCGTCACGGACTGGCGTCAACTGGTCAATTCCCCGGACATTGATATCGTGGATATCAGCACGCCCAACGACACCCATGCGGAAATCGCCATTGCTGCCGCCGCCGCCGGAAAGCACATATTGTGCGAAAAACCCCTCGGGCTCACCGTCCGCCAGTGTGAAACCATGGTCGACGCCGTCAAAAAAGCCCGCGTGGTCAACATGGTCTGCCATAACTACCGCCGCATCCCCGCCATCGCCCAGGCAAAGAAGATGATTGAAACCGGTGCCATCGGCCGCGTCCTCCACTATTATGCGCGCTACGCCCAGGACTGGTCCGTGGATCCCGGCCTGCCGCTCATCTGGCGCTTCCAGAAGGCCTCCAGCGGCAGTGGCGCCAACGGCGACATCAACTCCCACATCATTGACCTGGGCCGTTACCTCGTCGGAGAATTCCAG
>DATMLG010000538.1:0-7158 GCA_035570675.1 Verrucomicrobiia bacterium
CCATTGCGAAACTGCCGCGCATCAAGGTCCCCGTGCTGGTGCTGCACAGTCGTGAAGACGAAGTAGTCGCGTTCCGGCACGCCGAGCGGAATTTTGCGGCGGCGAACGAGCCGAAATTATTTACCGAAACCCGCGGTGGCCACAATGAAACCCTGGCGCTGGATCCAGTTCAATACTTGGGCGGCGTGGAAAAATTCCTGGCCCTGATTGAGGCCGCCGCCTGCCGCAGATAACGATTGACGCGGCCATTGGCAAAAAACCATATTTTCTCGACAACAATGTTATTGAACATTATTCGTCAGGTTTCACGCGCTCAATCTTTAGTTTTCGCGACGAAAAGTGGAGTATTCACTGCCGGGTCAGATTTGGCCGACACTTTCGGCTTGCCACAAATAAGGTTGGAAATCCGTCCCTCAAATCGGTTACGCTGCCCGACACACATGAAAAGGACCGCACTGTCCAAACTCGCCCGCCGCACGGAACCGCCGGCAATTTCCTGGTTGATGCAGCTCACCCTGTCGCGACCGCAATTAATCTCCCTCGCCGCCGGTTTCACGGACAACGAATCCCTCCCGGTCGCCGAAACGCGCGCGTTGCTTGACGAGGTTTTGAAGTCGCCTAAAGCCGGCCGCCCCGCCCTCCAATACGGCAGCACCGCCGGCGACCCGCGGCTGCGCGAATTGACGGCCCGCCACGTCCGGCGGACAGACGGCGCGTCCGAAGAAAACGCGGCATATTCGCCCGAGCGCATGATCATCACAAACGGTTCGCAACAAATGTTGTACATGACGACCGAGGCATTGTGCGACGAAGGCGACATCGTGCTGGTGGAAGACCCGAGCTATTTTGTTTATCTCGCCATCCTGCAAAGCCAGGGCCTCCGCGGCCGGGGCGTGCGCATGACGCCCGACGGCCTCGATCTGAAACAACTTGAAACCGTCCTTGAACGGTTGAAGCGCACCGGCGAGATCCGCCGCGTGAAGATGCTTTACCTCGTCACTTATTTCCAAAACCCGACGGGCGTGACGACCAGCTACGCGAAAAAAACCGCCGCGCTGGCGTTGCTCCGCAAATACGAAAAGGCTGCGGGCCATCCCATTTATCTGCTCGAGGACGCGGCGTATCGTGAACTGCGCTTCAAAGGCGACGACGTAAAATCCGCGCTGACCGCCCGGGGCGGCTCCGATCGCGTCATTTACGCGGGCACCTACAGCAAGCCATTCGCCAGCGGCATGCGCGTGGGCTTCGGGTTGTTGCCCGAACCAATTCTCACCGCGGTCACGCGGATCAAGGGCAACCATGATTTCGGCACCTCGAACCTGCCGCAGCAACTGCTCGCACGGGCGCTTGCCTCCGGCCGTTATGACCGCCATCTGGTCACGCTGAGAAAACGCTACGCCCGCAAGGCGCGCGTGATGCTCGCCGCCATGAAACAATATTTTCCACCGGAAGTGAAGTGGTGGGAGCCGGCGGGCGGATTGTATTACTGGGCACAACTGCCTCCCGCGTTGCGCTCGGGCGCAAAGTCGCGGGTCTTCAAGGCTGCGATTGCGCGGGATATTCTGTACGTGCCCGGCGAATTGTGCTATGTCGCGGACCCGGCGCGGCGCAAACCCGACCACGAGATGCGCCTGAGCTTCGGCGGCGGCAAGCTGGAGGACATCCAGGCCGGTATTGGCCGGCTGGGCAGCGTGCTGCGGAAGATGCTCAAAACCAAACGACGTTGAATGAGCTGCTCGGTGATGCAAAAAAATCTGGAGCCTCCGACCATGGAGCAGCTCAAGCAGGCTTTTTGCAAGGTGCCGGGTTTGACGGCGGTGGATGCCTCCATCTTCTCCCGGGATGCCTTTGGCATTCTGGCGCGGTCATTCGAGCTGGAGCGCGCGCAGGCGCTGCAATCGGCGCTCGCGGCACAGGGCGTGGAGACCGAAGTGGTGGAGGACGGCGCCCTGCCGGTATTGCCGGAGGCGCGGCTGGTTCACCGGATTGATTGCACGCCGGACGCCTTGGTGATTTACGATCCGCTCGGCCGGAGTTTCCCGCTGAAATGGGAAAACGTCATGTTAATCGCGGCGGGTCGGGTCAACCTGGTCGAGTTCAAGGACGTCCGGACGGAAACAAAAGTTCAAGGCCGTTCCTATGGCCGTTTTGGCGGGGGAGACAAAACCATCGTGAATCATGACCTGAAGGAAGAGCGCCATGACCGCTGGCTGCTGGAGTTCGTCATCACCGGCGCCGGGCTGCGATACAACGTGAACGCCGACGTCGCCCGGCCGATGTTGTTTCAAGGTCTTGGCGAACGGCGGACCAACGATCTGGCGGCAAATTTTAAACTCCTCGTCCAGGATATGGTGAACGGCGCGCCCGGGGCGGCCGTCAACCGCGGCGCATATTATCTGCGCGAAAACAGCGCGGAGCCGTTTTATTATCCAACGAAGAAGGCCTTCTACGACGAAATGACCTGGCTGCTGTGGAAGATGAAATAAATGTGCCGGTTCAACCCGGCGGCCAGGCGAGCGCGCGTCCGCCGAGAATGTGGCAGTGCAGATGGGGCACGGATTCGCCGGCGTCAGGACCGTTGTTGATCACCAGCCGGTAACCGGTGGATTTCAAGCCCAGCGTCGCGGCAATCTCCGCCGCCTTCAACATCAGGTGCCCCAATAATTTTTCGTCCTCCGCCTTCGCGTCGGCGATGCGCGGAATCGGCTTCTTGGGGATAATCAGCACGTGGACGGGCGCATGCGGCTTGATGTCGCGCAGTGCCAGCACTTGATCGTCTTCATAAACAATCTGCGCCGGAATCTCCCGTGCGATGATTTTTTCAAACAAGGTCATTTGACAACAAGCGCGCAATCCACGGCGGAGTCTTCGCGGGACATGCAGGAGCGCAGGAATTCCACGATCTGGTCGTGCAGGGACTGGCAGCGATGGCTCCAGCGCCGCGCGCCGGTCAGCTGCTTGACGCAACTGCGGATGCCCCGGAAGCAAAGCATCTGCGGAGATTGCTGCAACTGGGCGCGGAGCTCATCGCGCAGCCGCGGAAAAAAGATGAGCTCGCCGCCGTTGTCCGTTTCCGCCGCCAGCCGGCAAAGGTCGGATTGCGCAATCCGCTTCGCGTGCTCGGCAACAGGCATTTTGGGGGCAGCACCCTGTTTCGCGGCGGCCAGTTTGAAACCGAGGAGGACATTTTCCAGCGCCATGGAAAATTCCGCCATGGTGACCGAGGTACGGCCCAGTTCGTCGCGAAAATAATGCAGCACCGCGCCCGCCGCCTGCTTGATGAACTCCGCGTCAAACATCGAGGCGTTTTCTCCGATGAGCTCGACGGAAATCGTCTCCGCCGAGCAGGGGATGCCTTCACCGGAAGCGTCGCGCAACACCAGACAATCTTCGGCCAGTATGATCATGATGGCTTTTCCTCAAGTTTTTTGACTTCATGCACGAAGTCGGTGGCTTCCTGGAAGCGTCGGTATACGCTCGCAAACCGGACAAACGCGACCTCATCAATCTCCCGCAATCCCGCCATGACGCGCTCGCCGATGTCCGAACCCGGCACCTCCCGGTCGTATTTGTCCGTAATTTCGTTGACGATTCTCTCCAGCAAATCCTCGATTACCTGCGGGCTGATGGGGCGCTTCTGGAAGGCTTTCTTCAAACCGGACGCCAGCTTTTCACGGGAAAACTCCTCGCGCCGGCCGTCGCGCTTGATCACCATAAGCTCCTCCCGTTCAACTTCTTCGTAGGTGGTGAAGCGATGCCCGCAACGGATGCATTGTCGACGGCGGCGAATGGTCGCTCCCTCGCGGGACGCGCGAGAGTCAATCACCTTGTCATCCTGACAACCGCATTTAGGACAACGCATATTCGAAACTGTGCCACCGCCGGTAGTGGTATGTGTTAAATAACACACCATTGGTGGGGGCGTCAAGACAAGTAAAAGCAAAACGGGGATTATCCCCCGGCAACAAGTAAACAAATCTCTAGACAATCCAATGAGACTGTTTCAAATTAGGGGCTCGATGCCGGATATTGCCAGCCAGAGACGCCAGCGCAACCCAGTTCAGCCCCCAAGCGCGAACGGCACGCACGGAAAGCACACCGGACGGAAGGCGACGGCGGCAACTAAAGCCAAGCCAACATTCGCATCGGTATTTCCACACCAAAAACATGGCCGACCGCTGCCGCCGGAATTGGTAAAGCTGATTCGCGGCCTTGAAAAGATTCTCAAAATGCCCGTTTGGATGCTCATCCATAACGGCGATGCAGATTTTTGCTGTTCTTCAATCTGCCATCATACGCTCAGGGGATTTCAAGATTGCCGCGCCCTAGTGCCAGAGGGCAAGCCCGTCGCGCTTCTGATTCACTCTCCCGGTGGTGATGCTCATCATGCCTATTCTGTCGCTCGTTTTTTCCAGCGGAGAACCCCAGACTTCACTGTTTTGGTGCCGCGATATGCAAAAAGTGCTGCCACCCTCCTTGCGCTCGGGGCTTCTAAACTGATTCTTGGGAGAGATGCAGAATTGGGTCCACTTGATGTTCAGATGCGCGACCGCGACCGGGAGGAATACGGCTCCGCCCTGGATGCCGTTCAGTCTCTTGAACGGCTCAATGCGTTTTCTTTGGCCGCGATTGACCAGTTGATGATTATGATGGTGGAGCGCACAGGAAAGCGGATGGATACGCTTCTGCCGCTCGTATTCAATTACGCCACATCTTTTGTTCGTCCGCTTCTGGACAAGATTGACACCGTGGATTAAACGAAGAAATCGCGGGAGTTGAAAGTTGCGGAGGAATACGCAATGCGCCTGATGCAATGGAAATATCCTCCCAAAATAGCGAGGCAGATTGCATCTTACCTCATCACCCGTTACCCGACTCACGGATTCGTGATTGACCGCGATGAGGCAGAGGCCATGACGCCGGACGGTGAAACATACGGGCTGGGACTGCAAATCACCCCTGCAACCCAAGAAATTGAAACAATATTCCATGATTTGCAGCCATTTCTTGACAAATGGTCAATATTGGGTAGACTGACATAGGTGGCAGTATGAAAACAAACGTCGTTCAAAAGGAATCCGCCGCCGAAGACAGCAGAATTGTGGCGGAGCGGGCAATCATTCTATCCAAGGAGCGTGGTATCAAGTGGCGGGACATTCAAGATCGCCCAACCAAAGCTCCAGAGGATACAAACCTTCCGTCAAATCTGCCCCGTGCCGTTCCTTCCTGCCGCGACCGGATGGGCCGTTGATGAAGAAGCAGGCCATCACTTGCACTGATAAGGCCGGGTTCTTCACACTGCTGAATCGCGCTGCTCACCCGCAGTCGCCATCAACCGGCAAAACAACGCCTGCTCGGAATGCCGGTGGTTATGGCGATAAACAAACTCGTTCAAGTACTTCTGCAAATGCTGCGGGGAAACGTGGTGGAAAGTCCCGTTGATTGACCGTTTTAGCTGCGCCCAAAACGATTCAATCCCGTTCGTGTGAATGTCACCATCAACGTATTTTCCTTCCTTGTGGCAGATGGTTTTATGCTTGAACCCAAGTGAGGCGAGGGAATTGTAGCTCGGAAACTCATCAGTCATAACCGTTGCTCCCCGGTTGGTGGCTTTAACGATGTTCGTCACCAGAGACTTTGCGCTCACGTTGGGCATCGCCTTGACCTTGATGTTTCCACCCCGTTTCAAAACGCCCACAACCGGAATCTTGCCGCCTGCTCCGCGTCCGGTCTGGCCTTTGCAGACCCCACCGATATAGGTCTCATCGCATTCTACCGTCCCGCTGAATTTGCACTGGCCTTCAATCATCAATTGCCTGATTTGGTGGTTAATGCGCCAAGCGGTTTTATAAGTCACGCCGGTCTGCCGCATCAGTTCCATCGCGGACACCCCGTTGCGGCTGGCGGTCATCAGGAACATGGCGTGGAACCAAGTCTTGAGCGAAGTGGGGGACTTGTGGAAGATGGTGCCAGCCGTGGGGGCAATCTGGAAACCGCACCAAGCACACGCATACTGGCGACGGTCTTTAATCGGGTGAAAGCAGCCGGACTTGCTGCATTTCTCGCACGTTCCGCCGTCTGGATACCGCTGTTCAAACAGATATTGAAGGCAATCGGCATCGGTCTTGAACTGCTCGTTGAAGTCCCGAATCGTGTATTTCGTATCGTTCATACCCATAAGCTAGCATGAGCGTTACTTGTTGTCAAGGGATAATTCCCAGCAAAACTTATTAACCTGCGAGAATGGAAAAGGGAACGGGCACCATTCGAGGCAGCCGGTTCATCAGCCGGGGATCACTTTATTACTTTAATTCAACTTTTGCAGTCTCCGCGTCGAAATAGAAATAATCAACCGGCTGCTCAATCGCATCGCTTGTTCTGGCGCGCTCAAAATGGCGGTATTGCAAAACTCCGCTGACGTTCACTTCCTTGCCCTCCATGCCGTCGTATTGAGAACCAAGGTTTTGTGAAGTTTGAGGCACCAAATAAACTTGTTGCCCGTTGCAAAAAATGTAGGGACCCACCTTGCCGGCAAGCTCGAACTTGCCGCTCAAGGTCACGTTCTGACCGACCGAACGCTGCAAGTCCGTTGCCGGGCTGTCGGCGGTCGGCTGATTGGCGCAACCTGTAAGAATCATCAGACTGATTAGAATGAGGAATTTATGCATATGTCCTTTCATGGGTTGAATACTTCGGGAATACCTTCTTCGAGAATCTTGAGGCAATGGGTGAGATTGTTCGCCTTGGCCAGTTGACGCAGCCAGCGCGGCGGTTCGTCCATGTCCTCGAACGACAGCCGGAACGTGCCGTAATGCATGGGCACAAACCATTTCGCGCGCACATCCTGGAAGACCTTGATGGCTTCGTCGGGCCCCATGTGAACCCCGCGGAATGACTCCGGCCGGTACGCGCCGATGGGCAGCAGCGCAATTTCCGGCGAAAAATATTGGCCAATCTGCTTGAACCCGTCGAAATATGCGCTGTCACCGGCGTGATAAATCTTGCGGCCCTGATGTTCCAGGACGAACCCGCCGTAGCCGCGATGGTCGTCGCGCAACACTCGCGCGCCCCAATGTTTGGAGGGTGTCAGCGTGACCTTCCAGTCGCGATGCGTAAAACTCTCCCACCAGTCCAGTTCCACAATGCGCTCGAACCCAA
>DATMLG010000539.1:0-12047 GCA_035570675.1 Verrucomicrobiia bacterium
AAGCTGCCCGCGGTGCCGGACTCGAAGGCGCTGGCGGATTTTTTGAACCAGCGGAAGGCGGCGGACCCCGCGCATTTTCCGGACCTGTCGTTGACGGTGGTGAAATTGCTAGGGCCGGGGAAATATGTCGCGGAACCGCCGGGCGGGGAGCAGGAGGGGCATTTCGGGCTGGCGGTTCACGATTACACGCACACGACGGCGCCGAACCGGCGTTATGCCGACCTGGTCACGCAACGGCTGTTGAAGGCGGCCTGTGCGGGCGCGGCAGGGCCGTATTCGATGGAGGAACTGGAGGCGATTGCGGCGCATTGCACGGAGCGGGAGAACGCGGCGCGCAAGGTGGAACGCACGATGCGCAAGGTGGCGGCGGCGAGCCTGTTGAGCGGGCGCATCGGCGAGGTGTTTGACGCCATCATCACGGGAGTAACGCCGAAGGGAACATTTGCACGGCTGCTGAGGATTCCGGCGGAGGGGATGGTCGTGCGCGGGGCGCAGGGCGTGGACGTGGGTGACGCGGTGCGGGTGCGGCTGGCGTCAGTGAATGTGGCGAAGGGATTCATTGATTTTGAAAGGCAGGCGAAGACTGCGCCTTGATTTAACTGCGGAGGCGCGGAGGTCTGATTTGATTTTGAGAGGAAACACCGGTCGAATAAAATGAAAATTTCATTAATTGACCCTTTTCCGAAAAGGCAATGTCAGGGACGTTGTGGAAAACGTCCCTACCGCGCCAATGTGCGAGAAAGCAAGGTAGGGACGGATTCCACTCCGTCCCATTTCTTTCCGTCGGCGGGGATAGTTAAGCGCCTTTAATTGCGCCAAAAGCGGCAAAACAACTGTTTTTGTGCAGTATTTCAACGTCGCTGAATCCGACTGAACGCAGCAGATCCAACTGAAACATCAGTGGTCGCGGAGAATCTTCCTGCGCGACGTAAGCGAAAACCTGGTCGCGATAAACGTCGCCTTTAAGCTGCGACAGATACATGCCGTAACGTTCCCACATGAGCGACTGCACGCGCCCGTCCGAATGCTCGATCAAATCTGAAATCCAAAGCGAACCGCCCGTTTTCAACGAGGCGTACAGCTTGCTGAATGTGTTTTGCCATTCTGTGGTTTCCCGAAGGTGATGCAGGACGGCCGCGGCGCAAATGATGTCAAACTGTGAGTTGCCGATGGGCAACTCCCGGACATCGCCTTGCAGCGCGGTGACTTTGCCCGAGGTTGCCCGGCTCACGCGCTCGACGGCACGATCCAGCATCGGACGGCTGAGATCAATCAGCGTGACATCAAGGTTTGGCAATCGCTCCAAAATCTTGAGCGCATAGTTGCCCGCGCCACAGCCGACATCCAGAAGCGATGACGCGCCGGGCGTGACGCGCGAGGCGGCGCCGGCTATCAACGCCAGGGACAAGGGGGCGTCAATCGTCGCGGTTTGTCCGGTTTCGAGATTGGAAAACCGCTCAACGTCGGCGTCGAAACGTTCTCGAATCTGCTCCACGGTTGATTTGCTCATTTTGAATAACGGTCCAGTTGCTCGTCTGCAATGGCCCGCAGGGGGCCGGCCCAGTTTCACTTTTCCTTTATCCTCGTTTTGGCGATCTGACAATTGCTTTTCGTCCCTACCGCGCGAATGGGTAAAACAGCATGGTAGGGACGGATTCCACTCCGTCCCATTTCTTTCCGCCCGCAGGGGAAGGGAAAATGTCAGGGCCGCGGTGGAACGCAGCCCTACCGCGCCAATGGGTAAGATAACATGGTAGGGACGGATTCCACTCCGTCCCATATCTTTCGGGCTCGTTATAATGGGGAAATAACAGGGGCACTCCTTCTTCCAGAGTGCTCCCAAATATCCTACCAGCGCAATTCGTGGATGATGCCGCTGTAAGGCCAGTTCGCGGCATTCTTGACCAGTCCCTGACGAACCGGATTCTCAAGTACGTACTGCCATTTTTCCTGATATTCGCCTGGCTTGCGCAACCGGTGGTGGAACGCATTCCGCTGCCATTTCCAGTCCTGATCAAGATGCGCGCGGCCAAACTCCCGTTTCCAAAACGTAAGCCATCGTTCAACGGTGAACCGCAAATCTCGTGCGGCACAAAACAGATGAAGATGATCCGGCATCAGCAGGTAATAGCCGACGAGCCAGGCATCGGCTTTGTGCCAGATTTCTTCGAGCGAGGCTTGCACGGATTTTTGAGTCAGCCAGGGCACGCGATCTTTGGTGCAGACGGTCAGGAAAAGAATGGTGGGTTCGGCAAGCGCGATTTTTACACCCTTGGCGGGTGTCTTGCGTCCGGGCAATTGTTCGGAGGATTTGCGCTCGGGCATTTGGCAAGGGTGAAATGTTTTCATGCGTTGTAAAAGCGAAAAAATCGTGGCAGGTACGGGGAAATGTCAGGGACGCTGTGGAAAGCGTCCCTACCGCGCGAATGGGTAAAATAGCATGGTAGGGACGGATTCCACTCCGTCCCATATCTTTACTTTGGCAGGAATCGGAAAATTTCAGGGACTGGCCAAGTGACAGGGGATGGTGGCTGAGCGATACGACAATTTCACGGCTGGCCAGCTCATCGGGCGATTAAACTCCGCAGTCGTCTCGCAGCAATGAAAGCCAGTGACGCCACGCATAACACTACCAGAGTCGTCCGCAGGCACCTGGCGGCCGGCAAAGAAATCCCGATGCCGGTTGCGAGCGCCAAATACGCCGCGACACACACGGGACACTTGGGAAGCAGCGCGAGCGTGACGCTGGGTACGACCCAGCCCGCGATTTCCCCGCCGCGACGCAACCGCGACGCGGGCCGGCGAGCGTCGTCGCCGGCCCGCATCCTGGTCTGGCAATAGTGACGCGTGTTCATGCGTGGGTCTCGACAGAGTGGCAACATGAGCCGGCGTTCTGGGAAAGCGGTCCGTACTCGTCGTGGCGACGCCACCAGATGCCCGTCTCGTTACGTCCCTTGGGCGCGCGGTCGAGCCACTGGTACATGCCCCAGAGCGCGTCCAGTCCGCGTGAATAAGTCGAATAGGTGTGATAGACGACTCCGTCCTCGAGCACGAACGCGCTCATGCCTGGCCGTTCGCGCGTATACGTGGCCACGTCGGTTCCGGTCATGGCCGCGATCTCGGCGACCGGCCCCTCGCCGTCTTTCGTGATTGAATCGCCAATGCCGCGCACCGTCCAAGCTTCCTCGCGGCGGTAATTGTATTCAACCGTCCCTTCGAGCTGTTGCTGCTCGGTGAGTGAGACATTGAAGTCGAAATTGAAGTCCGCGCCAGGTGCGGACGCCCACGGGAACGTCCATCCCATGCGCCGCTTGTATGCCTGCAAAGTTGCGATGGGCGCCCGCGACACCGCCGAAAGCGTGACGTCATGGTTCGCCAGGTGAATGGCGAAGCCGTTGAAGCCGTCAGCGATCGACGAGCAACTCGGACACCCGCTCGTGTAGTCAGGCCCGTACATGAAGTGATAGACGAGAAGCTGCGAGTTACCTCGAAAAAGGTCCGCCAGCGAGGCGCTTCCCTCGTCGGTGTCGAATCGATACTTCTTGTCCACGCGGACCCACGGCAGTTCCTGACGCCGCTGCGCCAGCTCGTCGCTGCGCCGCGTCAACTCTTTTTCGTCCTTGAGCAGCCCGAGCCGGGCCGCCAGCCATTGCTCTCTCGACGCAATTTTGTGTTTCGGTTTTTGATTTTGTGGTGTGATCATAATTTAATTTCCTTTCGTTATTTGGTTGTATTCAGTTCCGGTTATTCGACGAACGAGCAGCCGTATTTCGGACATCCGTGGTCAAATAATCTGGCATGGAGATAAGCCACTTTATTTTTTCTCCACAAACTTCGCCAGACTTTCCACAATTTTGCCCCAACCCACCGCGTGATTGTTCCGGCTTTCCACGGTCGCGAACCGGCTATGCGTCAGCACGAACTCCGTCTGTTTGCCCCGCTTCAGAAACTCCACCGTGATCAGCGACGGCTTTCCTTCCACCTCGCCAAACTCCGCGCCGCTGCCGTCCTTCTCGTAATCCCACGTGTAAACCAGCTTTTCCGGCGGTTTCACCTCCTGGAACACCCCCACCGCCGTGAAGAATTCCCCGTCCGGCGTCTTCATCTGGATGCGGTACTTTCCGCCCACCCGCAAATCCATGGTCGCCAGCGGAGTTGTCATCCCCGGTTCCGGGCACATCCATTGCCGGATATGTTCCGGAGTGGTCCATGCCTGGAAGGCCCGCTCCGGCGGCGCGTTCAGCGTCCGCTTCAGGATTAACGTCGCGTCATCCGGCTTCTGCACTTCATTGTTTGTCGTCGTCATGTTTTTTTTCCTGTTTTTGTAGTTTGTTCAGATAATCTTCAAACCGGTCCAAATTTCCCTCCCAGAATTCCCGATACCGGTTGATCCACGCCTGCGCCTCCTGCATGGGCTTGGCCTCCAGCCGCATCGAATGCACCCGGCCATCCCGCCGCCGCTTCACCAGCCCCGCCTTCTCCAAAACGATCAAATGCTTCGAGACCGCCGCCAGCGACATCGCATGCGGCTGCGCCAGGTCCGTCACGCGCTCCTCGCCCCCGGCCAGTTGCGCCAGGATGCGCCGCCGCGTGGGATCCGCCAGCGCCCCGAAAGTCCGGTCCAACAGCTTCGAACTATATTCAACCATATGGTTGAATATGTAACGAAATGAAAATAAGCGCAAGTATTTTTTTAAGTTTTTGAAATGTAAAACCCGCGTTGCCGAATCCCCAATAATCGGTGCCTTTTCGAAGGGTTTGAGTTTGAATATCGCGGCGGGCGGGGAATACTGGACGTATGAACCGCCGAAAATTTATCCAACTGGGCGCTGTCGGCGCCGGGGCCATCGCCGCCGGGGTTGATCCGCTTCGCGGTGAGCCAGCCGTTACTACGACTGCCAGGGCGGCCACGACGGTGGCCATGCCGATCAGCATCGCGCCGCTGGCGAAACAGGATTTGGACGTCACGTTTGCGGACATGCGCGAGCGGGCCGGGGTGAATGCGCTGTTTCCGTTCATGTACACGCATGAAACGCATCGTGCGGGCGTGGAAGGCGGCGGCAATTTTCACGGAGGCAATTTCGCCCGGTCGCACATGCAATTTTACAAGGACACGCCGCTCACGATTGAGGACATGCGCGCGCCGGAGTTTGGCAATGTGGACATCCTGGAGCGAATCATTCCCGTGGCACGCAAGCATGGCATCCGCGTTTTCTGCTTTTTGCTGGAAGACAACGCACTGCCGGCGGCCGTTCCGAACTGGCAATCGCTTTACGAAGTGGATCATCACGGGCGGCGCGCGACGGGTCATCCGGGCGGTCCATGCTTCAACAACCCGGCCTACCAGAATTTCACATTGGGCTTGGTGGAGGATTACGCGCGGTCATATGACATTGGCGGCATCATGTGGGGTTCCGAGCGGCAAAGCGGATTTCTCAACACCCTCAGCCTCTCGCAAAGCGGAGGCACGGCGGTGGATCGGACGACCTGTTTCTGCGAGTTCTGCCAGAAGAAAGGTCGCGCCCGGGGAATTGACGTGGAACGCGCGCGTGCCGGGTTCGATGAAGCGGAACGTTTTACGCGGGCCGGACGGGCCGGGGACAGCCCGCGCGACGGCCATTTCGCGGCGTTCTGGCGGATGTTGATGCAATATCCCGAACTGCCGGCGTGGGAAAATCTTTGGGTCACGAGCCGCCATGAATTTCAAGCGGCCATTTATCAGCGTGTCAAATCCGTGAACCCGTCACTGCTGGCGGGCTGGCACGTCTGGCAAAACGTTTCCTTCAGCCCGTTCCAGCGCGCCGAGGAAAACCTTTCAGATATTGCCGCATTTTCCGATTTCATCCGCCCGGCTTTGTATAACAACGTGGCTGGCGGACGTTTCAAAAGCTTTGTCAAAGGCGCCCATGAAACGGTTTATGGCGACCTCCCGCCCGCAATTGCCAGCGATGTATTGCTGCGCCAACTGGGCTATGACGAGGCGGCGTACGACCAGCTTGCCGGTGCGGGATTTTCGGCGGGTTACGTGGAACGCGAGACGCGGCGGTCGGTGACGGCGGTGTCGGGTCATGCGACGCAAATCTGGCCGGGCGTGGATATTGATGTGCCGGTGGAAAAGGGCGAGGGCCACTGCACCCCGGAGAGTGTGGCGCGGGCGGTCAAGGCGGCTTTCAGCGGCGGGGCGCAGGGAATCATCCTTTCGCGGAATTACACGGAGATGAAGCCGGAGAATTTGTCCGGGGCGGGACAGGCGTTGCGGGAACTGGGTTTAATCTAAGCAGGCGCAGCCTGCCCCCGGCGGTGAATTTTTCCGTTTCCAGCACTTGACAGGCGTTCCGTCCTCGCTTATATAAAACCAAGTAGTTAATTAACTATACGGTATATTAACATGCAGGACCAACTCAGCCAGACATTTGCGGCGCTCGCGGACCCGACCCGGCGGGCCCTGCTGGGCCGGCTTTCCCATGGGCAGGCCAACGTTTCCGATCTCGCCCGGCCGTTTCTAAAAGACATGAGCCTCCCCGCGGTCACGAAGCACCTCAAGGTCCTGGAACGTGCCCGGCTCATCACCAAGACCCGCGCGGCCCAGTGGCGTCCCTGCCGGCTCAACGCAGTCGCGCTCAAGGACGCCGCCGGGTGGATGGAAAAGTACCGGGTGTTTTGGGAGGAAAGTTTTGACCGTCTCGATGACTACTTAAAAACCGTCACCTCAAAAAAGCACACGAAAGGCAGGAAAAATGACCTCAAAAAATAAATCCAACGAACTCAAGCTCACCCGTCTTTATGACGCGCCCGTCAAGGCCGTCTGGGACGCCTGGACCGATCCCAAGCAGGCGGCGCAATGGTGGGGGCCGCGCGGCTTCACCATCACGACCCACAGCAAAGATTTAAGACCGGGCGGCCATTGGAACTACACCATGCACGGGCCGGATGGCGTTGATTACCCGAATAAAACCAAATACTTCGAAATCGAAAAACATGCAAAATTGGTTTACGACCACGGCGGTAATGATGAGCAGGCGCCCCTCTTTCGCGTGACGGTTCTTTTCACTGAAATCCAGGGCAAGACGAAGATGGACATGACCATGACGCTGCCGACCGCCGAAGCCGCCGAGGAAACCCGGAAATTCATCAAGAAAGCCGGCGGCAATGCGACCTGGGATCGTCTCGCGGAATACCTGGACAAGGAAATTTCCCACAAGGAGGAATTCGTCATCAATCGAACCTTCGAGGCGCCGCTGGAAACCGTGTTCGAGATGTGGACCAACCCCAAACACTTTTCCCAATGGCTGGCCCCGACGGGGTTCAACATGCAATTCGTCCGGGCCGACATCAAGCCCGGAGGGAGCACGCTTTGGTTCATGACGGACGGCGGCAGCCTCAAATTTTATGGACGGGCCGAGTATTTGAAGATTGAGAAATCCGATCTCCTTGTCTATACGCAACAGTTCTGTGATGAAAACGGGAAAGTTTCCCGCCATCCCAAGTCACCCACGTGGCCCGAAACCATGCTGACGACGGTGAAGCTGGCCGAGGAGGGGCCGGACCGAACCCGTGTGACGGTGACCTGGGAACCTCACGGGGCCACAACGCGCGAAGAGCTTGAAACCTTTATCAAGGAGAAAGCCGGCATGACCCTGGGGTGGACCGGCTCTTTTGACAAGTTGGAGGCGTACTTAACAAATGTGGCGTTGCATCGTTAGAGCGTTAAATCGTTGCAACGGGCCGAGGGATTGCGCAGTCAGGTCATTGACGAAGCAATGCCCTCCTGGCCCGAGAGGGGCCATCTCGCTGGTGTGGCTTGAAGGATAACAGGTTGACTTGGGTTGGGGGCGACCTTAAATTGGCGCAGCATGTTTGCTGCGGAAACCAAAGCGGTTGATGATCCTGTTCCGAACATTCCAAAGAGGGAAACCCTTGCCGGCTGGAGACATATAGCGGAACCGGTGCAGCCATTTTTAGATGCGGTCGGGGCCCGGCTGGCAAAGCAGGTGCGGGAATTTGATCCGGCAATCGTGCCCTACGTGGAATATGCGCTGACGGGGCAGGGGAAGCAGTTGCGTCCGGCGCTGGTGGCGTTGAGCGCGGGTGCGACGGGGAAGGTGGAGGACGCCCACGTGACCGTGGCGGTGATCATTGAGATGGTGCACTTGGCGACGCTGGTGCATGACGACGTGATGGATGAGGCGGAAATCCGACGCGGCCGGCTGACGCTGGGGGCGAACTGGGGCAATGAGATTGCGGTACTGTGCGGAGACTGCCTGTTCGCGCAGGCGTTGAAGCTGGCGGCGAGTTTTCCGACGCCGGAGATTTGCCGGGCGGTGGCGATGGCGACGAACACGGTTTGCGCGGGGGAGATTTTGCAGACGCGGCAGCGGCGGAATTTTGAATTTTCGCAGGCGGAATATTTCAAGGTGCTGGAAATGAAGACGGCGGAATTGTTCGCTTTGTCCTGTCATCTGGGGGCGTGCCTGAGCGGCGCGCCACCGGCGCAGCAGGCGGCGCTGCGGGAATTTGGCCTGGCGCTGGGGACGGCGTATCAGGTGTACGACGATTGCCTGGACTTGTTTGGCTCCGAGGCGGCGGCGGGGAAGTCGCTGGGAACGGACCTGGCGCAGGGCAAGCTGACGCTGCCGGTGTTGCAATTCTGGCAGCGGGCCGGCGCCGGGGAAAAGGCGCAACTGGAGAAAATGGTGCATCATTGGGAGCCGCGATTTCTTGCCCCGGCACAGGAACTCCTGGCCAAATACGACACGCTTTCCGAATCGGCGACGGTCATTCGGGCTTATTTGGAGCGGGCGCGGCAGGCGGTCAAGCGGCTTCCAGAACCGGCGAACCGCACAGGCCTGCTGGGGCTGACAGAATATCTAGGCGCGCAAACCAACGGCTTGGGGGGTTGTGACTAGAAGTGCCGCCGCCATTATGACTGATCCGGCTACTGGAAAGGCGTCCGCGGATTCCAAACCCGTGGAACGACCGGTGGAGCGCGAAGCGGCGTCAACGGAAGTTCCGGAGGTGGCGGAAAAGGTGCTGGTGGAAGCCGCGCGGCGCGGGGACATGGGAGCCTATGACGCGCTGATACGGCGGTATCAGGAGCGGATTTACGCGACGGTATATCACATGACTTCCAACCACGAGGACGCGAATGATTTGACACAGGAGGCGTTCATCAAGGCATTTCAGGCGTTGAAATCATTCAAGGGCGGGTCGAGTTTTTATACGTGGATTTACCGGATCGCGGTGAACAAGACGATTAATTTCTTGAAACAGAGGAAGAACCATGCTGCAATGAGCCTCAACGACCTCGATTTCAACGCCGAACACGATCCTGATTTGTTGGCGTTGATTTCCGACAACACCCCCCGGCGCGATTTGGGGCTGTCCGAGCTGGCAGAAAAATTGAACGGCGCGATGCAGAAGCTGTCTGAACACCATAGATTGGTCGTGACGTTGCATGATGTGCAGGGTCTGTCGCACGAAGAGATCGCCAACATCATGGATTGCAACGTAGGGACCGTCCGATCCCGGCTATTTTACGCCCGGCAACAGTTGCAGGCTTACTTGTCCGATTACCTGAAGTAAACATATGAACAGCGGCGACCAGGATTTTGAACAATTGCGCAAGCTATTGAAGGTCAAGCGTTACGAACAACCGCCGCCGGGATATTTCAACCGTTTTTCCGACAGCGTCATCAACCGCCTGGAACGGGATGCGGAATCCGGCCGTGCAGCGGGATTTGGGGCCGGTTGGGGCTGGTGGGGGGCTTTGCGGCGCGTGCTGGCGGAAAACCCGATTTCAGCGGGTATTTTTGCGGTTTGCGGCATCATGATGCTGGTCGTGGGAAATTCCCAGTATTTGGACAAATATATGGCCACCGGGCAAATTGCCGGCCTGCCCGCCGCTCCCAGCAGCGCTGCAACGCACGACATGGCGGGCACGAGCGCGCCTCATGGTGGATTGCAGATTGCCTCCGCGCCGGCGGTGGAAACGATGGTTTCCAGCGTGAATCCGGTCTTCATGAACGCGTCGGATTCGCTTTTGAGTTCACTGAACGTGCAGCCGGTGAGCTACACCTTCAATCACTGACATTCGTAAATGAATTTCCCGAAGGCGGGAAAAGGCAGCTTCAATATTCGCGGTCGAAGGTCAAGGGAAGTTGAGAACCTGTGAGCGTGAGGGTGTCGCCATCCACGCTTCCCTCGAAATTCATGTCGGCGGAAAAGTTCAACTTGTAGTCCCCCGCGTCATCACTCCAACGGCCCGTCACGGTGGGCTGCAGTTCCACGGTGGGAGTCATGGCCGGAGCCGGCGCACCACCGCGTCCACCACCACGCATGCCGCCGCGAGGCGCGGCGCCGGGGGTGGCGGGCACCATTTTTATGACGCCGACATTTTTGAGGAAGGCCTGGTTGTCGAGCGTGGCGAGTATGGTGGTCTTGCCGAACATGAGGGACAACTGCTGGCGGGCGACGCGCATTTCCTGGGTGGTGGCCGCGGGTTTGGCTTCCTGGAAGCTGGTGAGGGTGGCGTTAAGGTTGAAATCCCAGTGGCCCACGAGTTTTTGATCGGCGTATTTCTGCGACTGGCCGGTCTTGAGGAAACCAAGGATGTCGTCAAAATTGCCGGTAAGGATGGTCCAAATCTCGCGCAACTCGTCCGGATTGTTGAGGATGGGTTGCAGCTTGGGATGATTGAGGATTTCGGAGATGGGCGGCTGTTTCTGGCGCAACTCGGCAAAATCCTTGTCGCTGGCGATGTCCTGGAATTCGGGCCGTTCGGCCATGGAAAGAAAGGCAGGATAACGGGACAGGCGGGCCTCAAGCAGGTCGTTGTGGTAAAGCAGTCCGGCGAGGTCCGCGGCCTTGTAGTAGTTTTCCGGCATGGGATCGATGGCGGCGGCGACCCTGGCCATGCCGGTGGATTGCAATTCATGGCCCGCCTCGTTGAAAAGTTTCACCATCCATTGGGGGTTGTCTTCCGAGGACACTTGGACGGTCGGGTAACTGATGACGTAGATAACCATCGAGATGAGGACCATGTACACGACGGCATTGGCGAGGCCGAGGCAGAGGCCGAGGCGGGCGTTCAAGCGATTCCAGAGGGCGAGCTTGAGATCGCCGGCCTTGTATTTGAAATAGAGGTTTACGTAGCGTTGGGCGGTGAAGCCGATGACTTTCATCACCGTCAGCGCCAGCAGGAAAACAAGGAGCGGTGAGAGCATCCAGGCGAGCACAGGATCCTTGACGCCGACGTGGGCGAACACGGGAGTCACCGAGTGGGCAAAAATGCGCGCGACGAGAATGGCGATAAAAAGGCCGATGAAGGTGATGGCGGCGCGGATGACGCCAAAGCAAAAACCGGCAAAAGCCAGCGACGCGGCCAACAACAAGGCGATTCCCCAAATGATCATGGCAGGAAGTTAACGCCTGGGCGGGTGAAAATCACGCATAAAGTTTCGCGCAATTCCGCATTGCCAACGGCGTTCATTTCCCTATGCTCCACGCAGTATGGATCCTAATTACTGGGGTTTGTGGTGTGTGCCGCTGGGCATCGTGATATGTTTTGGCCCGGTGCTGCTCGTGGCGGCCTTTGGCAAGTCCAGTCCTTCCGACGCGGACAAGGACAAGAAGCACTGACTGCAGCAATCATCCGGGTCACGGCAATCCACAGGTCTTCCCGCTTCTGCGCGGCTTAGAAGGAGACATTCACGCCGAGTTTCACAATCGGCCAGAATTTCCCGTAGTTGGCATATTTAATCAACTCTTGGCGTTCGGCGGCGACGTCATTGTCGGCGGCAGGATTTGAGCTGGTCAACCCGACGCGCGGTGTGCCGGTGTACATGCAGCCGAGTTCGCCGCCGATCGAGACGTGGTGGCCGTGATCGAAATAGAAGAAATTGCCGGCGATGGAGATGTAGGGGGAAATGGGTTGCTGCTGGATGTTCAGGTTAAGTGTTCCGGCATAGGTATTGCCGTTGAGGGTAAAGGTGCCGCCGGGGTTGGTGCCGGTGAGACGAAATTGATTGAACACGACGCCCAAATTAACA
>DATMLG010000540.1:0-5150 GCA_035570675.1 Verrucomicrobiia bacterium
CCGCCGAAAGCGGCAGCGGTTTGCACAATATGCATCAACGTTTGACCGATATCGGCGGAGCCTGCAGCATCAAATCCCAGGCGGGGCGGGGCACCACGATTTGTTTCAGTCTCTCCCTCGAACGCACAAACTCACCCAAGGCCGTGACATGATAACCATTTCAATTGTGGATGATGAGAAGGATTTGCGCCAGTCGATCACGACCTTCGTGAACGGCTCGCCGGGATTCAAATGCATCAGCGCGTACAGCTCGGCCAAGGAGGCCCTGCAACATCTGCCCACGGACCGGCCGGACGTGGTGTTGATGGACATTCACATGAAGGGGATGGACGGGATAGAATGCGTGGAGCGTTTGAAGCTGTCGGTACCGGAGATCCAGATCGTGATGCTCACGGTTTATGAGGATACCGACCAGATTTTCAAGGCGCTGTCCGTGGGAGCCAGCGGGTATTTGTTGAAACGGCTCAGCCCGACCAAGCTGCTCCAGGCCATCCGGGAGGTCCATGCCGGGGGGTCGCCCATGTCCAGTTCCATCGCCCGCAAAGTCGTCGCTTCCTTTCAAAAGGCGGGCAAGGAAACGGAAAAACTGGCCCTGCTCTCGCCCCGTGAAACCATGGTGCTCGATTGCCTGGCCAAGGGACTCACCTACAAACAAATCGCCGACCAGCTCGAAATTAGCATCGACACCATCCGCACCTACCTCCGGCGGGTTTACGAGAAACTGCACGTCCAGTCGCGCACCGAAGCCGTCGCCAAATACCTGCGGCTTTGATTCCCGGCAGGACCGCGCTGTCACCACTTCATGCGACTACAGCCGGTTAATCGCGCCCGTTAAGCTGATTTTGCTCCATTGGCTGGTGGCGTGACGTGGCAAACCTGCCCGGAGGCAATTAACGGCCAGGACGGATGCTTTACGAAACCGATGTGATGCGCGCTTTGGCCTCTTCCTTCCCCGACCAATACATATTCATTCATGCGAATCAATCTCGTCCCCAAAAACTCATTCCGACTCCAAGCCTTTGGAACGAAAAAAATCGCGGATGGTCTTGAATATTCCGCGCCGTCGTTTCAGCATCTCGTTGTGGAAAACAACCGCCGGAAATTAAACGGGTTCATTGGCGCTTTGCTTGGGGCCGTCTGTTTGCTGATTTTAGGTTTTGCCGCGGGCGCGGCGGAAACACCGCAGCCAGTGATTGGATGGTGGTCGCTGGGAGCCATGCCCGCGCCCGCCTGGGACGGCAAAACGCTTTCGTTTCATTCTGACCAGGGCAATCTCGCCATCACGCCATTATCGGATGATGTTGTTCGTGTCCGCCTTACCATCGCGAAAAACTTCGGCCGCGACCATTCCTACGCGGTCATCAACCCAATCCCCGGCAGCCCCAACGCCAGGGTTGATATTGGCGCCAGTTCCACCACGCTCACGACCGTTTCACTCAAGGTGATCGTCCAACACGATCCCCTGCGGATTGAATTTCAGAATGCGGCCGGAGACAGCCTGGATGCGGATGACCCGGAACGGGGCGTTGCATTTGCCGGCGGTTCATTCCGCGCGGCCAAACGGCTTCGCAGCGACGAACACGTGTACGGTTTTGGCGAGAAGAACGGGCGGCTGGACAAGCGCGGCTGGCAGTTGGGCGGATATAACTACACCATGTGGAATTCGGACACCTATCAATATGATTCCAGCACCGATCCGACTTACGCGTCCATCCCGTTTTTCATGGTGGTTCGCGCCGGCCAGGCGCACGGCATATTTCTAGACGATACCTGGCGCAGCACCTTCGACGTGGGCCGCGAGCGCCAGGACTTGTTGACCTTTGGCGCGGAGGGCGGCGACCTGGATTACTACTTCATCAATGGTCCGCAACCCAAGGAAGTCATCGAGCGCTACACCGCGCTGACCGGGCGCACGCCGCTGCCGCCACGCTGGGCGCTCGGCTACAATCAATGCCGGTACAGCTATTATCCCGACTCACGGGTGCGGAAACTGGCGGACGATTTTCGAAACAAAAACATCCCGTGTGACGCCATCTGGCTGGACATCCACTTTCAAGACAACTACAAGCCGTTCACCTGGGACCATGAGCGGTTTCCCGATCCGAAGAAATTGATCACCGATTTGGGCGCGCAGGGCTTTCACACAGTTTGCATCGTGGACGCGCATCCCAAGGTGGAAAAGGGTTACGATATTTATGACTCCGGAATTGCCGGGGACGACTTCGTCAAGCGCGCGGACGGCACCGTCTATGAAGGGCCGGTCTGGCCGTCACTGGCCGACCACAATCCCGGCCCAAGCGTGTTTCCAGATTTCAGCCGCTCCGCGACCCGCGAATGGTGGGGGGAACAATTAAAGGGCCTGGTGGACATGGGCATTGCCGGGATCTGGAACGACATGAACGAGCCCTCTGTTTTTGTGCCGCCGACAGGAACGATGCCGCTGGATGTTATTCATGACAATGATGGCCAGCCAACGACGCACCGCGAAATCCATAATGTCTACGGCCAGTTGATGAGCCGCGCCACCTTTGAGGGGCTGGCCAAATTGCGGCCCAATGATCGCCCGTTTGTGCTGTCCCGCGCGACTTACGCCGGCGGACAACGTTACGCCGCCATCTGGCCGGGGGACAACACGGCGGATTGGTCCGCGTTGCGTCAAGCGGTTTCCACCCTGCTGGGAATGGGCGTTTCCGGTTTTTCATTTGTTGGCAGCGACATCGGCGGGTACGCGCACGGCCCCACACCGGAGCTGTTCACCCGCTGGCTGCAGGTCGGCGTGTTCTCGCCGTTCATGCGGGTGCATGCCGAGCTCGGCTCCCCGGACAAGGAGCCCTGGTCATTCGGCCGGGAGCGCGAGGCCGTCAACAAACGCGCGATTGAATTGCGCTACCAGTTGCTGCCCTACATTTACAATGTCATGCAGCAGGCGGGCGAAACGGGCGTGCCCGCCATGCGCCCGCTCTTTTTGGAATATCCATCGGATGAGGCCGCCGTCTCCATTGACGACGAATTTCTCTTTGGTTCGGATTTGCTGGTTGCTCCCGTTCTGCGGGAAGGCGAGCCTGATCGCGCAGTGTATCTGCCCAAGGGCGATTGGTACGATTATTGGACCGGCAAATGCCAGGCCGGCGGCGCGACAATCCATGTTCCGGTGAAGATGAATTCATTGCCGCTCTTTGTGCGGGGCGGCGCTTTTATCTTCCGGCAACCGACGGTCCAAAACACGGGCAAGATGGCCGGCAACCCGCTGCAGGTGCTGGTGGCTCCCGCCAGTGAATCTGATGCCTCACTGTACGAAGACGACGGCGCGAGCCTCGGGTATCGCAACGGCAATTTTCTAAAGCGCCATTTCCACCAAGCGCGCAACCAAGACGCGATCACGGTGACAATTTCTGCGCCGGAAGGCGCCTATCGCCCCGCCAAACGGGATTTGGTTCTCCAACTATGGGACAACCAGGCGCCAAAGTCCGTTTCTGTCGGCGACGGCCAGGGAGAGAAATTGCCGCATCTCGAACCGGCGGCATTGGCCAAGGCGGCCCGGGGCTGGTCCTATGCCGGCGGGATGTTGACGGTCAAGGACAACGATAATTTTACGGCAACCCGCTTCTCGATTCAGTAGGCGCGCCACCCCATTTCGCCGCTGAGGCGCGAATCAGACTCTCAGGCTGACGGGTCAAACCGGCCCGTGTTTTACATCGGTTGCCACCGTAAATATCGAAAAGGATTGTGAACCTCCAAAACCCGGCTAGCATTGTCGCGTGTCCACGCAAGACTGATTATGAAAGCATTGATGGTCTCGCTGCTTCTCTGCCTGGCCGCCACCGGGGTTCGCTCCGAGGAGGCCAGGCCGCCCGTCCGGCTCGTGGTCATTGGCCTGGCTCATGATGCCGTGGGCGATTTTATTCAACGCGCGCGCGCCCGGCAGGACGTGCAACTGGTCGGCATCGTGGAAACCAACCGCGAAATGACCGCGCGATATGCCGGGCTTTTTAATCTCAGCACCAATTTCTTTTACCCGAGCCTGGACGCCTTGCTGGCCAAAACCAACGCGCAGGCGGCGGCGGTTTTCACCAGCACGTTCGATCATCGTGCCGTCGCGGAAGCGTGCGCCCTTCATGGGATGGACGTCATGTTCGAAAAGCCGCTGGCCGTGGACATGGATCAGGCGCGGGCCATTGCGGCGGCCGCGAAAAAGGGCGGCATCCAGGTGATCGTGAACTACGAAACCGCCTGGTATCAGGCCAACCAGACGGCATATACGATTTCCCATGAGCAACACGCGATCGGCGACTTGAGAAAGATTGTGGTTTGCGCGGGAAACAAAGGCCCCAAGGAAACCGGTTGTTCGGACGAATTTTTGGACTGGCTTACGGATCCCGGGTTGGCCGGCGGGGGCGCCCTCATTGATTTTGGCTGTTACGGCGTGGATCTGGCAACCTGGTTTGTGAACGGACAACGCCCGGTTTCAGTCGTCGCGATGGCCCAGCATATAAAACCCGAAGTCTATCCCAAGGTGGAAGATGAGGCGACCATCATTCTTGCCTATCCCCAGACGCAGGCCATCATCCAGGCTTCTTGGAACTGGCCCTTTGACCGGCGGGATCTGGCGGTTTATGGCCGGACCGGATACATCCTCGTGCCGCAACGCGACTTACTGCGGACGCGGCTGACCGGCACCGAGGAAAGCGAGCTGGATCTGCCCGACCCGCCGATTCCAAGTCCCGCGAGCGATGATATTTCCTATTTTATTGCCGTAGTCCGCGGAGAAATTCAACCGTCCGGGCAGCCATCACTGGAAATAAACATGATTGTGACCGAGATTCTGGATGCCGCGCGCGAGTCGGCTGCAACGGGAAAGCGCGTCGAACTTCCGCAAGACCATCCCTGGTAAACGCCGGAGAGGTTGTGTTATACTGGCTACGGTCCGCTGTTCTGAATTCTAAAGAAGGTCGCCGGATTCTGCGCCGGAATGTTGGTGCTGAAAGTCACCCGGTTCGTTCCGACCGGCAACGCGACCGCAGTCTGCCATCCCCCCGGAACCAGATTTGATGAGGTTTGAATTTGAATTCCGCTGGACGACAGATAGCCTCCCACGGAAAACTGCAACTGGCCACCGGTCAATGAAAGATTATAAATGACCGGCACGCTGG
>DATMLG010000541.1:0-6982 GCA_035570675.1 Verrucomicrobiia bacterium
CAGCGCAGCAGGCGAAGCTGCACCCAATTTGAAGACGGATTAAATGAAATTTAAGGTGGAAAGGGTTGTCCAGATTCCGGCCAAGTCTGTCCAGAATTGTGGGGACTCGGCGGCCTTGCACCCCCTATAAAAGGCTTCGGCAGCGGGGTTTTTCGAGGCTCTACATTAGTCACGGCTCAGCGGGAGCTTCGCCCTACTGCTCCGCGCTTCGGGGTGTTTCGACGCTCGACAGAGGGTGGGTTCGGTGGCAGGTTGGGTGCGTGGTTTCCGACAAATTCAACCGGCTGCGCGAGTTGTTGCGCGGCTATGGGTCGTGCCTGGTGGCGTATTCGGGGGGGGTGGATTCGGTGTTCCTGGCGCGGGTGGCGCATGATGTCCTGGGGGCGAAATCGCTGGCGGTGATCGCGGATTCGGCGAGCCTGCCGCGGAGTGAATTGGAGGAGGCGTTGGCGGTGGCGGGGCAGTTCGGGATACCGGTGCAGGTGGTGCGGACGCGGGAGTTCGAGAACCCGGAGTATCTGGCGAACCCGTCGAACCGCTGTTATTTTTGCAAGCACGAGTTGTTCACGGAGCTGGAACCGCTGGCGCGGGCGGGGGGATTCGCGGTGATTGCGTATGGCGAAAACGCGAGCGATGCGGCTGATTTCCGGCCCGGGGCGAAGGCGGCGTCGGAGTTTCAGGTGCGGGCGCCGTTGAAGGAGGCGGGTTTGACGAAGGCGGAGATAAGGGAGTTGTCGGCGGAGCTGGGGTTGCCGACGGCGGAGAAGGCGCAGATGGCGTGCCTGAGTTCGCGGATTCCGCATGGGGAGGCGGTGTCGCCGGAGAAGTTGCGGATGGTGGAATTGGCGGAGGGGGTGTTGAAGGGGCTGGGATTCCATGATGTGCGGGTGAGGCATCATCAGCTTGGTCCAAAATCTAATGTCCAAGGTGCTGGCGCACTGCCACCGAGTCCGAAGTTGGAGATTACGGGGCATTTGGCGCGGATTGAGGTTGGGCCGGGGGAGATGGGGCGGTTTTTGGAGGACGGCAATGCGCAGCGTATCTCTGAGGCGCTGAAGAAGATAGGTTATGCTCATGTGACGCTGGATTTGCAGGGGTATCGGCGGCCAGGCGGGGAGGGGACGGTGGCACGCAACCTGCAAACTGTACCCCGCGAAAGCGGGCTTTGAGGCGCAAATCGCGCGAAACTTTTAGCCGTCAACGGTTTTTACAACGAAGGCCATGGCACAATTTGCTTACAGAGCTCGGCGACGAAGCGGTGAAACGGTGCAAGGGGTGTTGGAAGTTCCGGACCGCTCGGCGGCGTTGGTGCAGATCGAAAGGCTGGGGCTTTTTCCCATCACGGTGGATGCGACGAAAGGCGCCGCCGCGGCTGCGGTGGCAGCGGCGGCCGCTGAACGTCCCGCCGGCGCCTCGGTAAACTTGATGGACCGCCTGCCCACGGGTGTGCGGACTTATTTTGCGCGCAAACGCAAACCCAAGCTTCAGGAGTTGGCGACGTTCACGCAGCAGCTTGCCAATTTGCTCAACTCCGGGATGCCGCTGGCGGTTGCGCTCAACAGCATGACGCATCTGGAGTCGCGGGGCATTCCCGCGGACGTCAGCAAGGATCTCAAGCAGGAAGTCATGGAAGGGCGGAGCTTGTCCGACGCGATGTCGCGGCAGCCGCACATTTTTTCCGATCTTTACATCAACATGGTGAAGGCCGGCGAGCAAAGCGGGTCGCTGGTGGAGGTGCTGCGGCGCATGGCGTCGCATTTCAACCAATACGCCGAGGTGCAGGGAAAATTTGTGACGGCAATGGTTTATCCGTTCATAGTTTCCCTGGTGGGTGTCGCGCTGGGGCTCTTTTTCATCTACTTCATGTTGCCGCAGTTCGTGACGATGTTTGAGGGATTCAATGTGGAACTGCCGTTGCCGACGCGGATACTCATCAAGATAGGCTGGACGTTCACACACTTGTGGTGGCTGCTGATTCTGATTGTGCTGGCGATAGTGGGCCTGTTCAAGCGGTTCAAGGCGACACCCGATGGCCGGCGCAAACTGGATATCTGGAAGATGAAGGCGCCGATATTCGGCAAGGTCATCAAGCTGAATTTGTTCGCGCAGTTCTCGCGGACGCTTTCCACCTTGCTGGAAAATGGTGTCCCGGTGCTGACCGCGTTGCAAATCACCGAGCAGGTCATTCCCAACACGCTCCTGAAGGAGGCGATTTCCCGGACGCGCGAGGCCGTGACGGACGGCAAAACGATTGCCCAGCCACTGGCGCAGAGCAGGCTTTTCCCGCAACTCATGGTTGATCTGGTGAAGATTGGTGAAGAGACGGGCGATGTTCCCGGCTCGCTCGCGAACCTGGCAGATACTTACGAGGGGGAATTGCAAATCTCCCTGCGCTTGATGACCACGCTGCTCGAGCCGCTGATGATTGTGGTGATGGCGCTGGGCGTTGGCTTCCTGTTGATCAGCGTGTTGCTGCCCATGTTCAAGCTGATTTCCAACATCAACCGCAGTTGAGGTTCGCGCCATGATCTGCTGCTCCGAAAAAAGCGCCGTTCAAAACGCAGGTCATGCGCGCCGGACAGCCAATGCGCGCGCGTTCACATTGCTTGAACTGGTGGTGGTGGTCGCGGTGATGGCCATTGTTCTGGCGATGGGCATTCCGGCGATTCGCTCGGCAACGCATCGAGATCCCATGGCTCAAGCGGTGGTGGATATCGTGAATGCCTGCCAGGGCAGCATGGAGCATCCCGGGGCCCGTTCGCTCGCGATACTGAAGGGCCGGAACATGGAGTTGCGAATATTTCCGCAGGAAAGGCGCATTGAAGTGGGTGAGGCGAGTTCCGGCGCGAGTCCGGGAGCCGCTGTCGCTGACCCGGCCGGACCACCGGCGGACGCCGCACCCAAACCCGCCGCCAGCACGGGCTACTCCGCCCAACTTTCCGACCGCATCAACTTCAGGGCGCTGGACATCAATTTTCTCGACTGCCGTGACGCGGACGTTGCCACGGTCCGGTTCTATCCCGACGGCACGAGCGATGAATTCAGTGTCGTTCTGGAATCGGATACGGGCGAACGGCGCTGGATATCTTTGGACATCGTCACCGCCCTTCCCCAGGTGGTGAATCCTCAATGACGAGCGCATGAACCGCCGCATGACATTTCGAACTGCAAGCGGGACAGATTCGCGCTCCCGATGCAGAGGCACCACGGCTTTCACCTTGATCGAAGTTATGATCGCGATGGCCATTTTTTTTATGGCGGTATTTGCGATTTTGGAACTGGTGGCCTCCAATTTGCGCAACGCGCGTTTGCTCGAAACCCCGCGGGTGGACTGCGGCCTCGTGATCGCCGACCTGGTACAGACCAACCAGCTTGAAGAAGGAACCCAAGACGTGGATCTCGACAAGGTGTTCCCTGGTTATCATTGTGAACAGGACATCGTTGCGGCCGACGACGTCGTCCCCCTGGGTGACACCAACGGCCTGTTTCACGTGTGGTATGTTCTGAAACACCCTGATGGCACCATTGAGACGAATCTCCAAGCCCTGGTGTGGAAACCGGATTCAAAGCCGGTGCATGGCCCATGAAATCCCGCCTTCACCATAGTGCCCGCGCCTTCACGCTGCTGGAAATCATGGTAGCGCTGGCGATGCTGGCCATGATCGTGGTGGCGATTTACTCGGCTTGGTATTCCATCGTAAAAGGCTCGGCCGTGGCGGCGAAGGCCGCCGCCGCCGGCCAGCGCACCCGCGTAGCCATGAGGACGGTGCAGAATTCCCTGCTCTCGGCCTGCATGTACGCGCAAAATCAACAATATTATTCCTTTGTGGTGGACAGCGAGGGCGATTATTCCTCCCTCAGCTTCACGGCGCATCTGCCCGGTTCGTTTTTGCGCAGCCGGAAGTTCGGCGGCGCGGAAATCCGCCGGCTTAATTTCACCATTGAAGACGGGCCGGATTCAAAAAAGGAACTGGTCCTGCGCCAGAATGTGCTGTTGATGGACCCGGACCGGGACGAGATGCAAAATCCGCTCGTTCTGGCGCACGACGTCAAACAGTTTATCGTCGAGTTTATTGATCCCAACACAGGCGACTGGACGTCTGAATGGGACAACACCAACCAGCTTCCCAAAAAAGTCCGGGTCACGCTGACGCTGGGCGACAAGTTTTCGGATCGCCCGCAGGAATCGATGGTGGGGACGGTGGCGCTGGTGGCGCAGCCGGTTCAAGGGGTTTGGCAGATGCCGATGGGCGGGCTTGGTCCCGGCCCGGGCGGGCAACAAGTGCCGCCAGGGCAGCAAGTCCCACCGGGACAACAAGGACAGCCAGGCCAGCAGGGACAACCCGGACAGCAAGGCGTCGGGCCCGGGCAATTCGGCACGGGGCCGGGCATGAATAATTTCCCGGCAGGAGGAATACGTTGAAAATTATTTTCAAACGGCCAAACAAGGGGATGGCCATCATCATTGTGATGATATCCATTTTTGCGCTAGCCGTGCTGGCCGGCGCGTTTGCCTACAGCATGAAGGTGGAGACGAAGCTGGCGGGTAATTCCATCAATGAAACACAGCTTCAATGGGCGGGACGATCAGGAATTGATTATGCGCGCTGGGTGCTTTCGATGGAATTGACGGCGCCCGGCACCGGTCAACGCTATGATTCCTTGGACCAGGCTTGGGCGGGCGGCACGTCCGAAACGAACGCGGTTTTGGCAAGCGTGGTTCATGGCGACATCGCTCTTGGCCCAGGCGTGGTCATCAAGAAATGGACCGCGGAGGACACGGAACGGAAATTCAACATAAACTTGGCGTTGAACAATCCGCAAGTGTTGCAACAGGCATTGATTCTCGTCGGTGCGGACGCCACGCAAGTCCCCATTATCATCAGCTCTGTCCAGGACTGGATTGACCCTGATGACGATACCCGCATCGGCGGCGCAGAGTCGGATTATTATCAGACGATGGATCCGCCTTACGTGGCTAAGAACGGCCCGATTGATGATCTTTCGGAACTGCTCATGATCAAGGGGATCAGAGATAATCCCGAGCTTTACTGGGGCTCGGACGCGACGAACCACACCTCACCGCTTTTCCAGAAGCAGATCGTCACGCGGTCGGGTTTGCAAGCCGCCTCAACTGCCATGCCTGTCAGGCTCCTCGATATTTTGACGCCCATCTCCAGCGGGGGCATCAATATTCTTACAGCCTCGGAATCCCAGTTGCAGGTCCTTCCCGGCGTGGACGACACGATCGCCGGTCAGATCATACAGTTGCGCCAGGAGAGCGGCGAAAATGGAAGCGGTCTGGCCTACAATCAGCCGGTTGATTTGCTGGCCAACACCTCGCTGGGCAACGGACTGGCACAACAGGTCGCAGGCTATTGCACTTTTCGCAGCAGCACATTTGAGCTGACGGTGGTGGTTCAGGTCGGCCTGTCAGAGCGCACCTATTTCGCGCTGGTCAGGCGCAACAGCCCGAAGGACATTCCTATCCTCAACCTGCGATGGGAAGAAGGAGATCAGTCGGCCCCATCTGCTCCGCCGGAATAGCACGGCAAGGATGTGAAGGTTGCGCGCGGAGAATGGCGCGGCTGCCAGAGCTTTTGATTTTCTTCTCCAATCTTCCTCAGCTTTTGTTAAACTTTGCCTGCGATGGACGGAAAAAAAATCATCTTCATCACCGGGACGGACACCGGCGTGGGCAAGACACTGCTCACCGCGTTGTTGTTGCGTCATCTCCGCCAGACTGGCGTGAACGCGCTGGCGATGAAGCCGTTTTGTTCAGGCGGCCGCGCAGATCTCAAGTTGCTGCAATCCTTGCAACCAGGCGCGCTGTCAGACGCCGAAATGAATCCATTTTATTTCGCGAAGCCGGTCGCTCCATTGGTGGCGCAAAAGGGCCGGCCCACAATTCGTCTCCGCGAGGTGATTGAAAAAATCAGAGAAGTCCGGAGGCAATGCGATTGCCTGCTCATTGAAGGTTCAGGCGGTTTGTTGGTGCCCTTGGGGCCGGATTTTCTGGTGGCGGATTTGATAGAAAGTTTGAAATGTCGCGTGATTATCGCTGCCCGCAATCAGCTTGGAACCATCAATCATACGCTGCTCACGGCCGGGGAATTGCTGGCGCGCGGCTTGAATAGGCGGGACCTCGGCGTGGTCCTGATGTCGCAACGAATCAAAGACGCTTCGTGCTCAACCAACCAGGACGTGCTCACAGAATTGTTGAATCCGGTTCCTGTGTTGAAAATACCGTTTCTGGGCCCGATAATCTCGAGCGAGGCCGGGATAATCAGGAGCCATCCAAAGCTCAGGCAGACCCTTGGGACACTCACCATGATAAACGGAGTCGGTAAGGCCGGGTTGCGATAAAGCCATCAAACATAGAGGCTTACGCTGGTATTGGGCCTGTTTTGAGTGCCTGTTTTGAAGGTTCTGGCAGGGGTTTTTGAAGCGGTTCCAAGGCCTGCGAAAAAAGATTAAAAAATATCTTGCGTGCCCTGTGCAGGCTGGTAGTTTGGCAGCGTTCTTTTGACACGGAACCAGAGACTGGCGGCAAAAAGAATTTGTTGACAGTCGGTGCAGGCCCGATAAGATGGGTTTGCATTTAAAGCAATCGTATCTCAGATGCCGAATTGCAGTGTAAATCGGCACTGGGCTTTTTTGTCCCCCGGATGGGACGCTGGTTGTGAATTTTGGGCGTTCAGACGCCTGTTGCTCTTTGAAAATTGAATTGTGCGATAAGTTGGAGCCCCTTAAGAGGCATCCGGTTAGTTGGATGTCTTTTGAGAGTTTTAATAATTAAGAAATAATTGCCGGGTTAATCACCCGGCAGGAATTCAAACTGACGTTTTTAACGGAGAGTTTGATTCTGGCTCAGAACGAACGCTGGCGGCGTGGATAAGACATGCAAGTCGAACGCTAATTTCAGGGTAGCAATATTCTGAGGTTGGAGTGGCGCAAGGGTGCGTAACACGTGGGTAATTTG
>DATMLG010000542.1:0-37518 GCA_035570675.1 Verrucomicrobiia bacterium
GCCGTTCGCTGCGGTAGGAGTCGTAGAAACTGAGCGCGGTGGAGAATGCCGGCGTGGGGATGCCCTTCTTCGCGGAGATGGCCACGACATTGCGCCAGGAACGCTGGCATTCCTTGATGGCCGCGCGGAAAAATTTGTCGAGCAGCAAATTGTTCAGCTTGGGATTGGCGGCGTAGGCTTCCTTGATCTTGCCGAGGAAACGGCTGCGGATGATGCAGCCGCCGCGCCACATCAATGCGATGCCGCCGTAGTTCAGGTTCCATTTATACTCCGCGGCGGCGGCGCGCATAAGCATGTAACCCTGCGCGTAGGAGACGATCTTGGAGGCATACAACGCACGGCGGATGTCCTCGACGAACTTCGCGCGATCCGTGGAGATTTTGCGGCGCGGCCCCTTCAGTTTCTTGGCAGCGGCGACGCGTTCGTCCTTGAGCGCGGAAATGCACCGCGAATAAACCGCCTCAGAAATCAAGGTGATGGGAATGCCAAGGTCGAGGGACGAGATGCCCGTCCATTTGCCGGTGCCCTTTTGCCCGGCAACGTCGAGGATCTTGTCCACGAGCGGCTGGCCGTCGGTGTCCTTGAAGGCCAGGATTTGGGAGGTGATTTCGATGAGATAGGAATCGAGTTCGCCCTTGTTCCACTCGGTAAAAACCGCCTGCATTTCATCGGCGGTCATGCCGAGGCCGTCCTTCATCAGGTTATAGGCTTCGCCGATGACTTCGATGTCGCCGTACTCAATGCCGTTGTGGACCATTTTGACGTAATGGCCGGCGCCGTTTTCGCCGACCCAATCGCAGCACGGCGTGCCGTCCTCGACCTTCGCGGCGATTTTTTGGAAGATGTCCTTGACGTGCGGCCAGGCGGCGGGCGAGCCGCCGGGCATGATGGACGGGCCGTTACGCGCGCCTTCCTCGCCGCCGGAGACGCCGGTCCCGATGTAGAGCAGTCCCTTGGACTCGACGTATTTCGTGCGCCGGATGGTGTCCTGAAAGAGGGAGTTGCCGCCGTCGATGATGATGTCGCCCGGTTCCAGGTGCGGGAGAAGTTGTTCGATAAATTCATCGACCGCCGGGCCGGCCTTGACGAGCATCATGACACGGCGGGGCTTTTTGAGGAGCGCAACCATCTCCGGGATGGAATGGGCGCCGATGACGTTGGTGCCCTTCGCTTCCTTGTTGATAAAGTCGTCCACCTTGGAAACGGTCCGGTTGAAGGCGACCACGGTGAAGCCATGGTCGTTCATGTTAAGAATCAGGTTTTGCCCCATGACCGCGAGGCCAATCAATGCGATGTCCGCTTTTGCATCCATAAATTTATTCTTTCCGAGGGAACGATACTAAAGGCGACGGTCTCCGCCAGCAGATTTTTTATTCGCTTTCTGCACCAGCCATGGAAGTTTAAGAAAACGAATGGCCCGCGAAAACAGGAGGCAGTTCAGGAATGGTTGCCCAATTGGAGGCGCGGCTCGGTTTCGAGCATTGTCTTCAGGTTGGGCCAGTTCGCCTGGTTCATTTCGTGGAAAGCCAGCAGATAGACGGCAACGACCTCCTGTTGGCGGTTCGCAAGCAGACCGTCAACCGCAGCGCGAAGCTTGGCGTCATCCACGGTGGCTGGAAGGTCTTCAACCACGCCCTTCTCGTGCTTGATTTCGAGCGCGTCGAGGAATTGGGCGAGCATGGCGGATTGCTTGTTCACGAGCCAGCCACGGATGAGATTGCCGGCGGCCGGTTCGAGCGCGGGCCGGGCGAGGCTGGCAACAAGGGTCGCACTCCGCTGGGCGCGCGGCTGGCGTTCCAGGAAGACCGGGCGGACCTTGCGAATTTCCGCCACGGCACCCAGGGTGGCGCGGTAGAGGGGCTTGTCGGATTCGTGGGAGAACTCGACGATTTCCGCGGCCAGGGCGGGTGACATAAAACCGAACATTTCGTGGGCGGTCAGCATATTAATTCAGTATGGGGACGGGTTGAGTACACACTTGGGGAAAATCTTTTTCACGGGAAGGTGACGAGCGCGATTTTGAACGATTTGGCGAGCTTTTCGCAAAGCTCCGGCTCCAGCAACAGAGTCCGGCCGGCTTCGAGTGCCAGGACGGATATTTTCGCCGCCGCGCAGGTTTCCAATGTTTGCGGACCGAGGCAGGGGATGTCAAAGCGCATGTCGTGTTTTTCGCGGGCGACCTTGACGGCGACAGCACCGCCGTCCCGCCCCGCCAGTTCGCCGCCGCGCGCGAGGCATTTGTCCGTGCCCTCGAATCCCTCCACCGCAAGGACGACGCCGTTTTTCACCACGACGATCTGGCCGATCTCCAGGCGGGAAATCTCCTTGGCGAGGCGGTGGCCGAACGCGATGTCCTCCTGTTGTTCCGGGGAAGGTTTTGGCCCCAGGCGGAACCCAACCGCCGGCATGAGTGGTTGCAGCCATGGCGTGGCGGGAACGAGTTCAACGCCTTCTTTCTTGAGTTCGTCGGCGATGGCGCCAAAGACCGTATGCGCGTTTTTTTCTTTGAGCTTCAGCAGCAGTCCCATGGCGCGGAGGTCCGGCCGGATGTCAAAGATGCTTTTGGGCGAGATCTGGCCGACCATGACGCATTGGGAAATGTTCCGGCTCGTGAAGGCGGAAATCATTTTGGAAAGCTGGCCGACCTTGAGCCAGACGATTTCGTCCACCAGTTCAGCCAGCTTCGGATCGGTTTCACCATCACAGGCGACGGCGACCAGGCGCTTGACGCCGAGGTTGCGTGCCTGCCGGGCAAAGACGAGCGGCAGGGTGCGGTTGCCGGCGATGATGCCTAAAGTCTCAACCGCGGGCATCCGTTAACCCCTTCGAAGTGATGGATTCAAACCGGCACGCGATGGATTGGGGGCGGACTGTGAGTTCCGACCGCTTCCGGCGTGCATCCGCGTTGATAACGTCGAGATTCATTTTCCAGCAATATTGTCCCATTTTAGGGCAAAGCTTCCGCTTTGTAAACCGGCACATTTCGGCGCCGCGGAAAGGCCCGGAAATGACGCCCGAAACTGGCGTCGCATTTGGCATCATGGCCTGTGACCTGCTTTTTACCAGAGTAATTCGCATCATTGGGTGCGTTTGATTTGAAAGAAGTCACGTCGCGCGGGGGCGCGGGGTGTCGTTTTCGTTGGAATGAAAACTGAAGCCGAACAGGCAATGCAATTGAACACCGCGGCGGTGTGGGCGGAGGAAACTACCCGTCCCGCGCCGAACCGGCGGTTGCCGGGCAACCTGTGGATTTTCCTCTTCGCGGCGCTCGGCATGCTCGTCGCGGTGGGCGGGAGCCTCTGGGCGTACCTGTCAGGTCTGCGGACTTTGCGGGCGCTGGCTGCCCAGATTGGGGACAACGCGCAGGGTGGTTCGCACGCGACCGTTTCCCACCTCATGGAAAATGCCCAGAGTTGGGCCACACAAATCGCCGCGGCGGCGGTGGCCGGCGGACTGGCGTTATTTTTTGTGGCGGTGCTGGGCAGTTCCCTTCAACGGCGTCGTTGGATGAAGCGGCACGCCCAATTATTTGCGGAGGCCGAACTGCGGACGCAGAAGTATCTGGGGCAGGTGGCTGATGCCACGGTTCTGGGGGAGGAGGCCCGCATGGCGCTGGGTGAAGCGCAAAGACGCCTGGCCGAGATTACAAACGCGCAAACCCTGCTCCAACAAGAACTCACCGAACGGCGGCAGGCCGAGAAATCGCTGGCCCAGCAGGCCCAGCAACTCGAGCGTTCGAAGGACGTCCTGGAAATGCACGTCACGGCGCGCACGCAGGAATTGCAAAAGTTGCAGCGGCGCAACGAACTCATCCTCAATTCCGCGGGCGAAGGCATCTGCGGGTTCGATCTCGAAGGCAGGGTTACCTTTGCCAATCCGGCGGCGGCCAAGGCCACCGGCTGGAGTGTCGAACAAATGATCGGGAAGACCGAGGCCCAGGTTTTCTTTCTGGCCGGCACCAGGAGTTACAAGGACAAGGACGCGGTCGGCTTTCTCAAGGACGACAAGGGCGAATACCTTCCGGAACAGCATTTTTACCGCAAGGATGGCACCACTTTTCCGGTCGAATATGTGCGCACACCGCTCAAGGAAAACAACAAGACCGTCGGTGCCGTGGCCATGTTCAAGGACATCACCGAGCGCCGCCTCAGCGAGGACAAGCTGGCGCACAAGGCCGCGGAACTGGCGCGTTCCAACGCGGAACTGGAGCAGTTCGCCTTCGTCGCCTCGCACGATCTTCAGGAGCCTTTGCGGAAAATCCAGGCCTTCGGCGACCGGTTGAAAATCAAATGCGACGCCGCGCAACTTGCGGAAGGCCGTGACTATCTTGAACGCATGCAGAGCGCCGCCGCGCGGATGCAGACGCTCATCAATGATCTGCTCGCCTTCTCGCGCATCATCCGTTCGTCGCAGCCCTTCACGAAAACTGATCTGGAGGCCATCACGCGCGAAGTTTTGGGCGATCTTGAGCATCGCATTGAGCGAACCGGGGCGAGGGTGGAGGTCGGCAAATTGCCCAGCATCGAGGCCGACCCGCTGCAAATGCGCCAGTTGCTGCAGAATCTGATAGGGAACGCGTTGAAATTCCAGGCGGCGGGCGCCGTGCCCGTGGTCAAGATTGACGCCCAACTTGTGACGCGGGATCAAATCCGCGAAGACGCCGTTTTCCGGAACCCGCCGCCCACGGCAAGCGCCGACGACAAGTTTTGCGTCCTGACCGTGCAGGACAACGGCATCGGTTTTGATGAGCAGTACTTGGAGAAGATTTTCGCCGTGTTCCAGCGCCTGCACGGGCGCGGGGAATACGAGGGCACCGGTGTGGGCCTGGCGGTTTGCCGCCGCATCACGGACCGGCACGGCGGTTTGATCACGGCCCAAAGCAAGCCCGGTGAAGGCGCCATCTTCATCGTCATCCTTCCCATTACTCAACCCGAGACCCAGGAGTCCAAATGATCGCCCCGGCCAAATCCAACCTTATTCTGATGGCCGAGGACGATTCGGACGACCAGTTGCTGGTGCAGGACGCGCTGGCAGAGACCGGCTTCGGCCTGGACCTGCGTTTTGTGGGCAACGGCGTGGAATTGATGGATTATCTGCGCCAGAAAAACCAGTTCAACCTGCCGGGCAGCTCCCCGTCGCCCGGCCTCATCATTCTGGATTTGAACATGCCCCGCAAGGACGGTCGCGAGGCCCTGCGGGAAATCAAGGGCGATCCCGAGCTCAGGACAATACCCGTGGTGGTGCTGACCACTTCCACCGCCGAACCGGACATTGCGCGCGCCTATGAACTGGGGGCCAATTCTTTCATCTCCAAACCGGTCGCTTTCGATTTGCTGGTCAACACGATGAAAAGCATCGGCCAATACTGGTTCAATATTGTTGTGCTCCCTGTCAAGCCATGAACCCCGTCATGAGCGAAACGCCGCAAATCAAGGTTCTGCTCGTGGAAGACGACGAGGATGATTATATTTTGACGCGCAGCCTTTTCACCGAAATGACCGGCTGCAAGTTTCCACTGGAATGGTTCAAATCCTACCATCTTGGCCTGGAAGCGATGGTCCGCAACCAGCACGACGTCTGCCTGCTGGATTACCGGCTCGGCGCCCGCAACGGCATCGAATTGCTCACCGAGGCCCTTAATCGCGGATGCCAGGCGCCGATTATTCTCCTGACCGGTCTCGGCGAGCACCAGGTGGATGTCCAGGCGATGAAAGCCGGCGCGGCGGATTACCTCGTCAAGGCGGGGTTGCGGGCTGATTCGCTGGAACGCTCCATCCGTTACGCCTTGGAGCGCAAACGCGCGGCCGCAGTGTCGGCCTTCGAGCAGGCCAGTCTGGCGGCTTTCGGCGCAGAAATCGGCCTCGCGCTCACCGGTCGCGATTCCCTGGCGGTGATACTCCACCGTTGCGCCGATTGCATGGTTCGGTTCCTCAATGTGCATCTGGCGCAGATCTGGATCCTGGAATCGGGCGACAAAATGCTCCAACTCAAGGCCACCGCCGGCGCCTTGAATGATCTCCACAGCCAGGCCAATCCCTTTACAAAACTTTCGCCCGAACAGCACCTGCCCGCCGCCGGCAAGCCCCTGCTGGTCAACCAGATTGCGAAGGAGCCACGTGTCCCCGGTGCTGACTGGGTGCGGCGCGAGGGGGTGGTCGCCTATGCTGCCCATCCGCTCATGCTGGAGAACCGGTTGATCGGCCTTATTTCTGTTTACTCGCTCACCCCGCTGGCGCAGGCCGTGATCCAGGAAATGGGTTCAGTCAGCAACGGCATTGCCTTGTTCATCGAACGCAAGCGGTCCGAGGAGGCGCTGGATGCAAGCGAAGTCAAATACCGTTCCGTGGTGAACAGCCTGAAGGAAGTCGTCTTTCAGGTCAATGAATTCGGGCATTGGACATCACTAAACCCTGCCTGGCAGGAGATCACCGGATTTGAGGTGAAGGAGTCGCTGGGCTCGCTGTTTCTCGAATACATCCACCATGATGACCGCCCGCGGAACAGTCACATCTTCCTCCAACTGCTGGAGCGCAAGCTTGATTACTGCCGTTATGAAACCCGGCTGCTCACCAAGGACGGCAAGATCCGGTGGGTCGAAATTTACGCCCAGTTGACCCTGAACAACGACGGCGGCATTCTTGGCACTTCGGGCAGTCTTACGGACATCACCGATCGCAAGCACGCTGAAAATCAAATCCAGAAGCTGGCCGCCTTTCCGCGCGTCAATCCGAATCCCGTCCTTGAATTCGACGCACAAGGCTCGCTCACGTACTTTAATGACGCCGCCCAGGAGCTTGCCTCAGCGTTGGGCCACGAACATCCCCGCGACATCCTGCCGCCCAATTCCGCCGACCTGGCACGACAGGCCCTTGGTTTCAACGAGAAAAAGCTGAACGTGGAAGTCGCCAAGGCCGGCAAGACCATCTCCTGGTCGTTCTTCCCCATCACGAGCAGCCACGTGGTGCATTGTTACGGGGTGGACATCACGGAAATGGAGAACCTGGAGGCCCAGTTCCGCCAGGCCCAGAAAATGGAATCCATCGGCCAGCTTGCCGCCGGCGTGGCGCATGATTTTAACAACATCCTGACGGTGATTCAGGGCTATGCGGACCTGATGCAGGCCCGTTACGACGGAGAAAAGGAGCTTACCGGCCCGCTCAAACAAATTTCCGACGCCGCGCGGCGCGCCTCCGGGCTCACGCGCCAGTTGCTGATGTTCAGCCGCAAGCAGGTGTTGCAGCCGAAGGTGCTTGATCTGAACGCCGTCCTCCGCAACCTCCACAACATGCTCACGCGCCTGCTGGGCGAGGACGTCGCGGTTGAAAATAAATTTGCCGACACCCTTCCTCACGTCGAGGCCGACACCGGCATGCTGGAGCAGGTCGTCATGAACCTGGCGGTCAATTCGCGCGATGCCATGCCCAAGGGCGGCAAGCTTATCATCACGACGGCCGGAGTGGAAATTGACACGCATTATGTCAAGCAACGTCCGGATGCGCGCCCGGGCCAGTATGTCCGTCTTAGTGTCACGGACACCGGCACGGGCATGGACCGGAAGACCATGGAGCGCATCTTCGAACCTTTCTTCTCCACCAAGGCGGTGGGCAAGGGCACCGGCCTCGGTCTGGCCACCGTGTATGGCATTGTGAAGCAGCACAAGGGGTGGGTTGAGGTCAAAAGCGAAGTGGGCGTCGGCACCACCTTTGAGGTTTACATTCCCGCCGCCCACGTCGTGGTTGAAGCCGCGGCCGAACGCGTGCCGGAGCCTGCGAGCGCTGCCTGCGGCGGCAATGAAAGCATCCTGCTCGTGGAAGACGAGCCGATTCTCCGCCAGTGGGTGAGCGAGATTTTGAAAGGTCTGGGCTATCGCATTGTCGAGGCCGGGAACGGCGTCGAAGCCCTCAAAGTATGGGACGAACAGCTGGGCCGGATTGACCTCCTTTTGACCGACATGGTCATGCCGGAAGGACTTACCGGGCGCGACCTCGCGCGTCAGCTCAAATCCCGCCAGCCCGGTCTCAAGGTTATTTATACCAGCGGTTACAGCGAGGAAATCCTGAGCAACGAGGCCGAGCTCCGCGATGCCCCATTTCTCGCAAAGCCCTACCATGCGCCGCAGCTCACCAAGCTTGTCCGCGAACTGCTGGATGCCAAACCCGCCGCCGTGCCCGTCGCGATCTGACCCCCGCACCGCCGAATTTCCCGCCCGGAAGTTATGATTGGGGGACATTGTACGTCCGGGGAGTCGTGGGGCCAAGGAGGGCGAAAGTTTGGCAAAATTTCTCTCATATTTTTGATTACCCCTGCCGATACCAATCCAGCAATGGTGTCTTGATTATGGGCAGCCATGGAACCGCACCGGCATTAATCTTGCTGTTTCATGGTAATACCAGCCGAGTTTGTGGCGGTTTCGGCGCCCTATTGAACTAACGAAAAATAAATGTACGCCGAAGCGGCGCTTGTTTATGGCTCCGGGTCGCAAAAGAACGCGAAAGAGATTTACCTTGGTAAAATATGAGTTTTAGGAACAACGTGGCGGGTCGCATGACAAAACGGCTTCGGCCGGAATGGAGTGTGATTGCGCTGTTGTTTCTGCTGGCGTCTTCGACTTCCATGTTTGCCCTGGATCCGGATCGAGACCTTTCACAGTACACCTGCCGGAACTGGAGCCGTCAAAACGGTCTGCCCGGCAACGGCGTCAACGCCATTGCCCAGACCACCGACGGTTACCTTTGGCTCGGCACCTCCAGCGGGCTTGTCCGTTTTGACGGCGTCGAATTTGAACTGCAGTCATCCAAGCTGAAGACGCCCACCGTGACCGCGCTGGCGGCCTCGAAGCAGGGCGGTTTGTGGCTCGGCTTGCGCGACGGCGCCTTTGCGTATTGCGATGGCAGGAATATTTCGCCCTGGGACAAGGAGGAGTGGGGCGGGCCCAACTTGAATGTCAATGCATTCCTGGAAAGCAAGGCCGGGGACCTGTGGGTCGCCGCCACGGGGCTCGCGGAGCGGGTGACGCCGGCAAAAGCGGTCCAGGGTGTACTGCCGCCGGAAGGAAGCACAAACTATCTTGACGTGCACGCCGTGGGCGAGGACTCGCACGGGCGGATCTGGTTTGGAACGGCGCAAACGGGAGTTTACTATTGGAAGAACAACACCGTCACCAAGTTCTCCGACCCCAACCTGGATGAGGTGCTGGTCCGCGCCGTGGTTGAAGACAAGGAAGGGAGCCTGTGGTTCAGCACGGACCAGGGCCTGGCCCGTTTTGATGCGAACCTCAAGAAGCTGCCGGCCCCGGCGATGCCCTCGGAGCCGCGCGCGATGCTGGTGGACCGGCATGGAGCGGTTTGGATTGGTACGGCCGGGAGCGGACTGGTGCGATACCAAGGCGGCGTGATCACGCAGCTTCGGAAGGCCGGCGGGTTGGTGGATGATTTCGTCAGCGCCCTGGCCGAGGACACGGAGGGGAACTTGTGGGTTGGCACACCGAACGGGCTGAGCCAGCTAAGCGACGTCAAAATCCCGACCGTGGGCAAGGCCGAAGGCCTGGCGGCAGATTTGTATGTGTCGGTCGTCCCTTCGCGCAAAGGGGGGTTGTGGCTGGCAACGGGCGGCGGTTTTACCTACTACAATGGCCCCACGAACATTCAAGTTTATCCGGAGGCCATTGGCCTGGGGAACAGCTATATTGGGACAATCCTGGAGGCCACCAATGGGGACATGTATCTGGTGAACGGCACGAGGGAGATCCTGATTTTTTCCGACGGAAAAATTGTGGCGCGATATCCCAACAAGGCGTGGCCCACGGCCATGGTCGAGGACGCCCAGGGTGTGGTTGTGGCGGTGGATGGGAAGCTTTATCGCGTCAGCCCCACTTCGTTCGCGCCATACGTGCTGCCCGACGGCGAGGAGGCCGTGTTGAGCTACACCTTCAACATGGCGCTGGGCCATGACGGTTCGATTTGGGCGGCGACGGGGGACGGACTGTTCCAGGTCAATACCAACGGAATCAAACATTGGGCCACGGGAAAGGCCCTGTGGATTTGCGAGGACAAGGACAATGTCATCTGGGCGGGCCAGCTCTCGGGCATGGTCAGGCTCAAGGAAGGCGAAGTGCAAACCATCGGCGCCAGTGACGGCATTTTCGGCGACAGCATTTTTGCCATGGTGCTGGACAACGAAGACAATTTTTGGGTGAACTCGGACCGCGGCCTGTTCCGGGTGGACCGGCGCAGCCTGAATGATTTCTGCGACAAGAAGATCAAGCGGATCGTGTGTGAAACCTTCAGCAAGCCCAATGAAGTCAAGAGCGTTGAACGAAATGATCAAAAGTATTCCGGCTGCAAAACGCTGGACGGTCTGATCTGGTTTCCCACCGCCCAGGGTCTGATCTCGATCAACCCGACCAATATTCCCACGAGTTCCGTGCCGCCGCAGGTTCACATTGATGTGGCGCGCGCGAACGGCCGCACGCTGGAGGGAATCGGAAAAGCGGTGGTGCCGCCGGGCCGGGGTGAATTGGAATTTCATTATGCGGGGCTCAGTTACGTGGATCCGCAGCAGGTCCGCTATCGGTACATGCTGGAAGGCTACGACAAGGACTGGGTGGAGGGGGAAGGGCGCCGGATGGCCTTGTACGCCAACTTGAAGCCGGGCCAATACAAATTCCGCGTCATCGCCGCCAACACTGACGGAATCTGGAGCACTGCCGGCGATTCGCTCGGCATTGATTTGCGCCCGCATTTTTACCAGACGGTGCTGTTTGATTTGTGTTGCGTGGCGGCGGTCCTGGCCGCGTTGGGCGGCATTTACGCCTGGCGCGTCCGGCATCTGAACCGGAATCAGCGCGCGTTGCAACTGGCCCGTGACCGACTGGAGACGGAGGTCCAGCACCGGACCGGCGAACTGCGGGAACGGACGGCCTCGCTCGAGAAGGAGATTGACGAGCGCAAACGCATGCAATCGGAGATAGAGCGGGTCCATCGCGAATTGTTGCAGGCCTCGCGCCTGGCCGGCATGGCGGAGGTGGCGACGGGTGTCCTGCACAATGTCGGCAACGTGCTCAACAGCGTGAACGTCTCGACCACGCTGGTGACGGAACGGATCAAGAAATCGAAGGTCAGCTCGGTCGGGCGCATCGCCGCGCTGCTGAAGGAGCATGGCGCGGATCTGGGCAAGTTCATGACGAGCGATCCCAAAGGACAAAGGCTGCCGTCCTATCTCTCGGATTTGTCCCAGCAACTTTCCCGCGAACAGAACGATGCGCTCGAAGAACTGGCCGCATTGCACAAGAACCTGGACCACATCAAGGACATCGTGGCGATGCAACAAAGCTATGCGAGGGTGGCGGGCGTCACCACGCGCGAAGACGTGGTGTCGTTGTTTGAGGACGCGCTGCGGATGGACGAGGCCGCGTTGCGCCGGCACGGCGTAAAATTGGTCCGCGAATTTGAGGGAGGCCTGCCGCAGATCACGGTGGACCGCCACAAGGTCGTGCAGATTCTGGTGAACCTGATCCGCAACGCGAAACATGCCTGCAACGAATCGCACCGCGAGGACAAACTGTTGACGCTGCGCGTCGGCAACAGCGCGGGGCGCATCAGATTTTCGGTCAGCGACAATGGCGTCGGCATTCCGCCGGAGAATCTCACGCGGATTTTCAGCCATGGGTTCACGACGCGCCGGGACGGGCATGGCTTTGGTCTGCACAGCGGCGCGCTGGCGGCGAAAGAAATGGGCGGCGAACTGCAAGTGCAAAGCGAGGGCGTGAACAAGGGCGCGACCTTCATCCTGGAACTGCCGCTCCAGCCTCCGGCGAGCACGTGATTGCCTTCCGGTGATTTTGTGCTATCCTGGCTGGATGCGTTTGCCAAACGCGTTGGTTCCATTTGCCCCGAGTATTGCACCGCTCTCGCTGTGCATTTTCGTCTTTGTGGCCGTGGACGCGTCGGCGGAAATTGTCTTTCAAGATTTGTTCACCCAACCGGCGGGCAGCATTACGAACAGTTCGCCGTGGATTGATGTGGAAGGGAACGGATGGCAGTCCGGCGGCGCGCCTTCGCAACTGGTGTTGGACGGTGCCGGGCATCTTTACAATTCCGCCACGAACGCCGGAGCGGCGGCCGGCGTGCAACTGATACCAATTGGTCCGCATGGTTCCCTGACGGCATCAGCGTTGATGGAACTGCCGGCGGGTTCGACGGAATCCATCGAAATGGGATTCGGCAGCGCCAACGGGTTTCTGACGGCGACAAACAGTGGCAGCGGCCCGTGGGTGCAGGTGAAGGGAAACGGCACGATGATTCTTTATGGGGGCGTGGGACAGAACAATCCCACAACGGCAGCCAATGCCTTCACAAACAACGGCAATCCGGTGGAGGTGTTCCTGACTTACGACGCGTTTCACGCCACAGCCAGCGCGGGGACGGTGAACGGCGGCGTGTCGAACCTGATCTTTAACGAATTGCCAGTGACGAATTCGACGGGTTTGGTTTCTCCAGACTATTTGTTGTTCCAGCTTACGACGAATTTGACGACGCCGACCGCGCGCTGGGTCGCCGCGGTGTCGGTGGACTGGTATCCGCGTCCGCCGCCGATGATTGCGCTGCCGGTTTCCGTGGCGAGTTCCAATCTGGTGCAGGTCGGCTCTCCAGGCACCAATGATATTGTGCTGATTCAAACCGCCTTGAACAAGGCGTCCAATTCCACCAACGCGATGGAAATTCGTTTCACAGCCGGGGCGATGTATGTCATCTCGAACAGTTTGTTGGCGGCCAATACTCCGCTGTTCCTGCAGCACGGGACCAATGTGCTGGTGAATGGCAACGGCTGCAAAATCCTGATCACGAATCCGCGAACGGGTTTTTTCACGGTCAACAACAGTTCCAATGTCATCGTGCAGGGGTTCACGGTGGATTACAACCCGCTGCCGTTCACCCAGGGCGTGGTAACGCATAATTTTTTCACCAGCAACGACAGTCCCAAGGAATCGGCGATTGAATTTCAGGTGGATACCGGGTACCCGGCACCGACGAACGCGAATTACGTGGATACGAACGCCAACCGCTGGGGCATGATCATTGACCCATCCGAGCCGGGGCGTGTAGCGAACGGCGCCTATACGCAGTGCTTTTACACGAACGTGATCCAGACGAATGTCAATGGGGCCTTCAAAGTGTATCTGACTTCATCGGCCACTGCGCAGACCATCACGCCGGGCAGCCATTGGTGCATGATTTCGCGCTGGGACAGTTCCATCGTATTCAACACCTCCAGTTCCTCGCAGGTCACATTCATGGATAACACTGTTTACACGGGCGCGGGACCGGTGTTCGTCGGAGAACGTTCGCCCCTCACAAGCGAGATCAACGACGTGATCCAGCCCGGTCTGCCGCCCACCAACGCAACCGCCCTTCGGCTGCGAGCCTCGAATGCGGATGGCGGATTGTTTGTTGAGTCGCGGATTGGTCCATGGGTGCAGGGCTGTTATTTCAGCGGCTTGAGCGATGATACGGCCAACGTTTGCGTGCCGACATTTATCATCACCAACGCGCCGGCCTACCCGACCAACACATTTGCCGTGTTCGAACACACCAGCAGCACCGGAGTTCCGACGAACCTGATGGCAACCGAGGCCGAGGTGGGGGACCACATCACGTTTTACAACGCAACCAACGGCGTTGTCTTTGATCACGCCGTCATCACGGCAGTCAGTCTGCCGAACATCACGTTTGACCACGCGATTGCGAACGTTGTGGCGGGCAATTACGTGAGCAACACGATGCTGATTAACGAGACGCTGAACACCTCGGCGGTCTATTTGGACAATCAGTTCGTGAACTCGGCGTTCCACGGCATTTACTGCCGCGCCGACAACATGCTGATCGCGCACAACATCGTCGGCGGGATGGGCAAGAATGCCATCATCGCCTTTCCCTCCATCACGGACAATTTTCTCAATTTTTTTGTGCCGACCAATGTGGTCATCATGGACAACGTGCTGTCCGACGAGGGTTTTTCCCATGAAGCGATTAATGACACGATTCCGTCGCAGCAACCCGCCTATGCCATGGTGGCATTGCACAAGGCCGACACCGTTTCGGATGAGGTCACCAATGGCTTCGAGATTTCGGGGATCCGCATTCTTTACAACGCGTTTCTAAACTGGCGCCGCGCGCCGCTCACTTTGCACAACGCGACGGACGTGAACGTGATTGGCAATTATTTTGGGCCGCCGGCAACCAACGATGGATTGGTGCCATTGACCAATGATATAATTGCCGACCTGTGGGTGTCAGATTATCCGAACGTGCAGTTTGCCGGCAACGTCAACGCCACCGCCCTATCCGACAGCGAGGTCATCAGGGAAGATGGGACGAACACATCCGTTGCAAATGCATTCCAGTTGCCGGTGGGGCCGCGGCTGACAACCAGTTTGGCCGGCGGCAACGTCACCGTGTGCTGGACGAGCCCGTCGCCGGGTTTTGTTTTGCAGCAGGAAGGGAGTTTGGCCGGCGGCGGCGGCAACTGGGTGGACGTCACGAATGAGCCGGTGCTTGCCGGGGCGTCGAATGTGGTCAACTTCGCAATTCCCGGCGGGGGAACCAACCAGTTTTACCGCGCACGGCAGCGATAGGTGTCGGCGCTTTTTCAATTGCAAGGAGCGACCTTGTGTCGTGGTTTGTTTTCAGGCTAGGCTTGGTCGTGCTGCCAACCCGGCAAGGTTCGCTCAGATTGTTCCGTTTCCAGGGAATCGATGTATTCATCCACTGGTCCTGGATTTTCGTGGCGTTGTACCAAATCAACACGCGGCAGGCGGGCTATTCCACGCTTGTCTGGAGCGTGCTGGAGTATTTGACGCTGTTTGTCATCGTGCTCATGCATGAATTTGGCCATGCCCTGGCCTGCCGGCAGGTGGGCGGGCAGGCTGACCAGATTGTGCTTTGGCCGCTCGGCGGAGTGGCGTATGTGAATGCGCCACAGCGGCCGGGGGCCTATCTCTGGAGCATTGCCGCCGGGCCGTTGGTGAATGTCGCGCTCGCTCCCATCTTTTTGGGCATTTGGTTTGTCGGCTCGGGAATGGGGTGGTCCGAGTCCATGCCCGACCTTTCCAAATTCATTTTCCATATTAATTTCATCAACCTGGGTCTGCTGGTTTTCAATCTGCTGCCGATCTACCCTTCAGACGGCGGGCAAATACTTCGCGGGGTGCTTTGGTACCTGATCGGGCCGGCCCGCAGTCTGGTCACGGCGTCGATTGTCGGGCTGGTCGGCGTGGTTGGCTTGATTGCGCTGGCGGTAGGGGAGGGGTCGGTTTGGATTGGCGTAATCGCATTGTTCATTCTGATGAATTGCGGGCGGGGCTTGATGCGCGGGCTGGCCATGGCCCGTCTGGCGAAGGCTCCGCGGCGTCCGGGCTTTGCGTGTCCGGCGTGCCAAGCCGCGCCGCCAATGGGCAAGTTTTGGGTTTGCGGCAAATGCAGCCACATCTTCGACGCGTTTGAAGCCCTGACAATTTGCCCGAAGTGCGGTTACCAGTTCAACGCGACCCGTTGCTTGGACTGCGGCGCGTTGAATCCCATCAGCCACTGGATTGTGCCGGCGGCATCTGCCGGGCCGGTTCCGCCAAGAATCTGAAGCCGGTCCGCTTCAAACTCATTCGTGTTCAGGGCAGCGGCACGTTCTCGATTTTGAAGGGCACGGTCTGGATGGAGTCGGGTGTGGCCAGGTAAACGAGGAGCTGAGTGTCGGCCGGCGGCGGTTCGGCAAATTCCTGGCTCCGCATTTCGTTCGATGACCAACTGCTGCGTCGTTTGAGCGCCTTCCCGCTGGCATCCTGGTACTCCACGTCAATGACATGCTTGCCGGGGTCCTTGACATACAATATCGCGCTGTTCGCGGAACTCGACGACATCATGCCGCTGAACATGCCGCTGAACATGTCGCCCAAACCCTGGCCGATGGCCCCGCCGGCGCCGTTCCCTGATTGCGCCTGCAACTGCTTCTTTTTCGCTTCGTAGCTTTCCTTGGTGAGATAGGTCAGCTCGACGCCATACTTCTTGAGCGTGTCATTTTGAACCGTCTCGGCCGGGTGCTTGAGAATGTCCTTGATGACCAGGATGCCGCCATTGGCCGCGGTCGGGCTGAAAAATTCGACGTCGCCTTCGATCAACTTGATCGTGGCGGAGTGGCGTGATGGGTTGCGCAACACCAGTTCCGTGCTCAATCCGCCATTCCTTTGGCCGGAACCAGACATGCCCATGGAGGCATGCATGGAATCTGAATCCTGCCGGGGAACGAGGTCCCGGCCCAACTCATCCACGGCCTGCCTGACATGCACATCGCGAACAGTCATCGCATCGTCGGCGGCATCGCCGGTGAATTTCAAGGTCAGTTTGCATTCGGCGTTGAACATGCCGGTGGTGCGGGTGTCGGTGACGTCACTGACGCTGACATTGACCGGGGTGGGGGAGTTGGGCGCGGGCTGCGCCGGAGCCGCCGGGGGGAGTGCTAGCAGGGAAAAGCAGGCAACAACGACGAGATTTATTTTCATGATTGTTTCAACTGAGAAAATTCGTTTTTACCCGGTTTGTCAAGAACTGGCCATGCAACCGGTTGACACGGGCAGGGGCCCGCACGATAGTCAGCAGAGAAGGAATATTTTATGAGCAAGCTTGCTGAAAAAGAATGTATCCCGTGCAAGGCCGGCACGCCGCCGCTCAAGGGCGGCGCCCTGTCCGCCCTTGCCGCCGAACTGGGCGCCGGCTGGCGCGTACTGGAGGAGCATCACCTGGAAAAGGAATACAAATTCAAAAATTTTCGCGACGCGCTGGCCTTTACGAACAAGGTGGGTGAGCTGGCGGAACGCATCAATCATCATCCCGACATTTTTCTGGCGTGGGGGCTGGTGAAGCTCACGCTGTGGACGCACTCGATTGGCGGGTTGAGCGAGAGTGATTTTATTTTTGCCGCGAAGGTGCAGGGTTTGTAGAACAGTTCGGATATTTACAGGCAGTGATGCCCACCCCCAACCCCCTCCCGCAGCGGGAGGGGGCGTAATAATTTATCGCCGTTTACCCCGGGTGGCGCTCGTCCTGGCGGACTCGCTTACCCGGGGCTATTTTCCTCGACTCCTTCGGAGTCGTCAGAATGCTGCACTTCGTGCAGGGTGATAAATTTGAGACTCGTTACCTCGTCTCCTACGACATGAAGGGATTTTTGGCGAAAGCGTAATCAGTTACGATGCGTCCGCCGATGAGATGTTCCTGGATGATTTTCTCCAAAGTCTCCGGCGTGCAGGAGTGATACCAGACGGCTTCCGGGTAAACGACGGCGATGGGGCCGTTGACGCAGACGCGCAGGCAGTTTGCCTTGGTTCGGAAAACCAGCGGTTCCGGGCCGGCGAGTTTCAACTCCTTGAGGCGCTTTTTCAAATACTCCCACGATTCGAGGCTCTTGTCCTTGGGCGCGCACTTGGGTTCGGTCTGGTCCGCGCACAAAAAGATGTGGCGACGGTATTTTTCAAGACCGAGAGTTTCGGTGGCGGCGGTCAGTTCAGTGGTCATATTTTGTCAGCGGCGACGCGTTCATGGTCGTTCATGGAAATATTATATTATTGAGCCCTGACCCTTTCATGCGTCAAATTGGTGTTTGAGATATAAGAATCAAGGTTTGTGCTCTCGATATACGGTCTTGGCCTCGTCCTCATTATCGGCTTGTAAAACCCATAGATTCGATTCCATTTGACTACGCTTCCATATTATCCCAAACCCGCCCTCACGTTCAGGTGGAATAGAAATCGAAACGAAGTTCGACTTAACCAACACAAAATCAGGACTTAATTGTCTGATGCTAATAGGCAGGCTTGAATCGTCGCCTGACAGTCTTATAGCGGATCGGGCGACTGCCTGCGGCGTAAGATATACAATGTCGTTGGACGAAACCGGATGTCCCGCAAGAATAGTGTCACAACCATCTGCGATTTGCGCATAGTAACTGGTACTCCGATGGAAAAAGCGACGATATCGAAATATCGGCAGAAATGACCAGGCACTCCACACAGTAAGAGCTATTGCCGATGATAAAACCGCAATCAGCAAAACACCCGGTCCAAAACGGAGATTCTTATCCGATTTCATAATTGCCTGATAAATGCAAGCAACGGCGCCCTTGCGCACAAAGCGAGGAGAGCGAAACCAACCGCCCAATGATGTCCGAAAACACTCTCAAGTATGTGGTCAGGGCTGAATAATGGCACATTTCTGTCATCTGTCGTTTAGGGCCCCGCAGGCGGCGCGGACTGAAGCTATTGAGGCTCTTCGTCACCAAGATTTTCAAGAAAAGTCGCTGATGGGGCGAAAAACAGGCTGCCAGTGACGGCCCGGCTAAAATCCAAAAGCCGGTCATAGTTGCCCGGCGGTCGTCCGACAAACATGTTCTGAAGCATCTGCTCAGTTGTCCGCGGAGACCGACTATACGCGATGAAATAAGTTCCGAATTCTCCGTGCCCCGGTTTGCCGAAGGGCATGTTGTCCCGCAGAATCTTGATCTCCTTTCCGTTCTCGACAATGGTCGTCAGGGCATTGTGGGCTGAAGTTGGCTTCACGGCATCGCTCAACTCAATATCGGAAAGCTTTTTCCGCCCGATGATCCGTTCCTGCTCCTCGGTTGAAAGAGCGTTCCATCGGCTCATGTCGTGCAGGTACTTCTGAATGATGACGTAGCTTCCGCCCGTGAACTGCGCGTCTTCTCCGGTGACGAGCGCGGCATTCAGAGCGGCCTGGCCACGCGGATTCTCCGTTCCGTCAACGAACCCAAGAAGGTCTCGATCATCGAAATAGCGGAAGCCGTGCGTCTCGTCAACGGCACTGACCGCTCCTCCAATCCGGTCCATGATTTGGGTGACCAATTCGAAACACAAATCCATTCTTTTGGCGCGGATGTGAAACAAAACATCAGCAGGTGTTGAAACGGCATGGCGCTCCCCCGACCGGATCTCACGAAACGAATGGAGTTCGGCCGGTCGAGGTTGTCGGAAGAGCTTGTCCCAGGCATCCGATCCGAATCCCGTGACACACGAAAGCCCCGCCTCGATACGACGGAAATCGACCGCACGAAAGATTCCCGGGAGGTCGGCGCAGAGCGAGCGCACGGCTGCGTAGCTCCCGGCGTCCGGCTTGATGCAGACAACGAGGAATATCGCGGAGCTGGTGAGGGGCGCGAGGACAGGTTGAGGAACCGGCGTTGGATCTTCTCCGCTGGCTGGGCTCATATGAAGAATCTTGATTTGCGCATCCCGGCGTTTAATTAATGCTTAAAAAAATACAACCGCCCCGGCCGAAAAGCAAAGCCAGAAAAGCAGGGTGAAAATATGGAGATTGTGTGATGCATGTCGGAACTTCGCACGTTCCGCGCTTCGAGGATTACTTTTTAAGTGCTTGTGTAGTTTTGTCAAAGTCGGTGGTGGGAATTTGAATGCGGGCATTCGCGGGGTCAAGGCCATAACCTCGGCTGGATTTTTCCTTCGCGTCACAAGATTGTCACATTATCAGAGTGGTCGAACCATAGGTGATCTTACTACAATAAAGGGCGGATGGATCATTCGTTTGGTTCGCTGCATGCGGTTCAACTTTTTGGGCTCATTTTGGCGTTGGCGCTGGCGCTGGGGTTTGAATTCGTCAACGGATTTCACGACACGGCGAATGCCGTGGCCACGGTCATTTATACCCACAGTCTGCCGCCCTGGGCGGCCGTGGTTTGGTCGGGCCTCTGGAACCTGCTCGGGGTGCTGACGTCGACGGGTGCCGTCGCCTTCGGGGTAATCAGCCTGCTTCCGGTTGAACTGGTGATGAACGTGGGGTCGGCGGCGGGTTTTGCGATGGTCTTCTCGCTGTTGATTTCGGCCATTATCTGGAACTTGGGCACCTGGTACCTCGGATTGCCCGCCTCCAGTTCGCATACTTTGATCGGTTCGATCATGGGCGTGGGACTGATGAATTCCCTGATGAACTCGGGAGGCTTTTCCGGAGGAATAAACTGGGCCAAGGCCGGGGAGGTGGGTATGTCGCTGCTGATCTCGCCCGTGGTTGGTTTCGTTTGCACCGCATTACTCTTCCTGCTGATCAAGGCCCTGGTGCGGAAGCCGGAGCTTTATTGCGCACCCGATCCAACCAAGGCCCCGCCGCCTTGGATTCGCGGAATTCTGTGCCTCACCTGCACCGGAGTCAGTTTCGCGCACGGTTCAAACGACGGCCAGAAAGGCATGGGATTGCTGATGCTCATCCTGATCGGAATCATTCCCGGGACGTATGCGCTGGATCTTTCGACCCGGCCCGATTCGATCGCACGAATTAGCGGAATGTCCGTATACGCCGGAGCGATTTTCGCAAAACATGCCACGGGCGCGACGATGGAAAAGGATGCGGCGGTCAAGACCCTGGGAGGCTATCTCAAGGCGGGGGGAGCGTTTTCGGACAACGTCTTCGCGGCGCTGGCCGAAAGGAACGAAGAAATCTCAACCACACTTGCCGGTCATAAATCCCTGGCCGAGCTGGCCGAAAATCAGCGGAGTGGTTTGCGCACGGACATTTATTTCACGTCAGAAACCATCGGGAAGTTGAACAAGGGCGGGAAATTTTCCGCCGACGAAACCGGCCCGCTGTTGAGCTACAAAACGGCGCTGGACAAGACGACCAAGTTTATTCCGGTATGGGTCAAGTTCGCGGTGGCATTGGCCCTGGGACTCGGGACGATGATCGGCTGGAAACGCATCGTGGTGACGGTCGGTGAAAAAATCGGCAAGAGCCATTTGACCTATGCGCAGGGGGCTTCCGCCGAAATGGTCGCGATGCTGACCATCGGCCTGGCCGACCGGTACGGCCTGCCGGTCAGCACCACCCATGTGCTTTCTTCCGGCGTGGCGGGCGCAATGGCCGCCAACAAATCGGGCCTGCAAACGGCGACCCTGCGCAATTTGCTGCTCGCCTGGGTGCTCACCCTGCCAGTGTGTGTGTTTCTTGGCGCAATGTTTTTCGCCGGGGCCCTGTTGCTCATTACGCGCGTTTTTGGCTTTCACTGACGATTGCCAAGAATTTGACAGGGCTAGGATTTGGGATATTGTCTCTTCCGACGGCTGAGAGTTGAGAGCGGGTGAGTTGAGGGTTGGACTGGAAAGAGGAGGAATGAACCCGTTGATTTGGGATTTTTACGCCCATTGGCGTAAAGGTGTGCTCTTTGACAATTTAGCGGGCGTTACATCGTTAAGACGTGAAATCGTTACAGCGGAACATGGGGCCTCTGCCCCTGCGGCGGAGCAATGCTCCGCGCGCTCCAAGCCGAGATGCGCCGGGGATTTCAACGTAAGTGGTTGATTTCCCGCATATCACACGCGGAGATTGTCCGCAGATTGCGCGGATTTGCGCAGACGAAGACAAAACAACTCGAAGGAAGAGGGATAAATAATTGTTTCTCGCAAAGGCCGCAAAGAGCGCGACGAAGGGGATGCGAAGGGTTTTCATGCGTAAGTGGTTGATTTCCCGCATCTGAGTGAGGGAATTTCTCGCAAAGAACGCGAAGTGCGCAAAGGAACGGCGGGGATGTCGAGCCTTCTGGACTGCATCGAGGATGGGGGTTGGATAATGCCTTTATTTAGAATTATTCCAAATATTGACAACCCCCGTCCACCGGATAAAGTTTACCGGTCATGGGTTCATCCGAACATGCCAGTACTGATCGCCGTCTGAACGAGCGGCTGGCTACGAGCGGCTTCCGTTTCACGCCGCAGCGGCAGCATGTTTATGATGTGCTGATGCAGAAGCGCGACCATCCGACGGTGGAGGAGGTCTTCATCCGCGCCAAGCAGACCATGCCGGACATTTCGATGGCGACGGTCTATAATTGCCTGGATGCGCTGGTTCAGTGCGGGCTCATCCGGCACGTGAATCTCGACCGTGCCGCCACGCGCTTTTGCCCGAACATGAAGGAGCATTGCCATTTTTATTGCGATGAATGCGGCGGGATTTATGACATTGATTTTCCGGCAACCGGCAACCGGGCGGGCCTGAAAGTTCCCGAAGGCTTCAAGGTGAAGCAATTTGACGTATCCATCCGCGGCGTGTGCCGGGATTGCGCCGGACAGCAAAAACGCTGAGATGCCGAAAACAGAACAATTTTGATTGCACGATATTAAAGAACGATGAGCACCGCGACTGATACAATTGAAGAATTCGTAAACAAGGAATACAAATACGGATTCACCACAAACGTCGAGACCGACACCATTCCGCCGGGGCTCAATGAAGACGTTGTGCGTCTGATTTCCCAGAAGAAGAATGAGCCGAAATTCCTGCTCGACTGGCGGCTGAAGGCGTATCGCCATTGGCTGACGCTGACCGAGCCCAAATGGCATCACGTCCATTATCCGCCGATTGATTATCAGGCATCCATTTATTACGCCGCGCCGCGGCCCAAGAAGGTGTTGAACAGCCTGGATGAGGTGGATCCTGAGTTGCTCAAGACGTTTGAGAAGTTGGGCATATCGCTCAACGAGCAAAAACGACTCAGCGGCGTGGCCGTGGATGCGGTGGTGGACAGCGTTTCTGTGGCCACGACCTTCCAGAAGGACCTTGCCAAGGTCGGCGTCATTTTTTGTTCGTTCTCCGACGCCGTGCAGAAGCATCCCGAACTTGTCGAGAAATATCTGGGCAGCGTGGTGCCGGCGGGCGACAACTTTTTTGCCGCGCTCAACTCGGCCGTGTTCAGCGACGGCTCGTTTTGCTACATCCCGAAGGGCGTGCGTTGTCCGATGGAGCTTTCGACGTATTTCCGCATCAACACGGCCAACACGGGACAGTTCGAGAGGACGCTGATCATCGCGGAGGAGGGGGCCTACGTCAGCTATCTGGAAGGCTGCACCGCTCCGATGCGGGATGAACACCAGCTTCACGCTGCGGTGGTCGAGCTGGTTGCCCTCGGCAAAAAGTCCGAGATTAAATATTCGACGGTTCAGAACTGGTATCCGGGCGACAAGAATGGCAAGGGTGGCATTTACAATTTCGTCACCAAGCGTGGCAAATGCATCGGCGAGAATTCCAAGATTTCCTGGACGCAAGTGGAGACCGGCTCCGCCATCACGTGGAAATATCCGAGCGTTATTTTGCAGGGCGACAATTCGATTGGCGAATTTTATTCCGTCGCGTTGACCAATAATTATCAGCAGGCGGACACGGGCACGAAGATGATTCATGTGGGCAAGAACACCCGCAGCACCATCATCTCGAAGGGCATTTCCGCCGGACGCGGCCAGAACAATTACCGCGGCCTTGTGAAAATCATGAAGAACGCGGCCGGCTCGCGGAATTTCTCGCAGTGCGATTCGCTGCTGCTCGGCGACAAATGCGGGGCGCACACGTTCCCGTACATTGAGGTGCGGAACACGTCTTCGCAAGTTGAGCATGAGGCGTCGACTTCCAAGATTGGCGAGGACCAGATTTTTTACTGCAACCAGCGCGGCATCTCCACGCAGGACGCCGTCAACATGATCGTGAACGGCTTTTGCAAGGAAGTCTTCCGCGAGCTCCCGATGGAATTCGCCGTCGAAGCGCAAAAACTGCTGGGCGTGAGCCTCGAGGGCAGCGTCGGATAAGTGCGCGCACGATGGCAAAAGGCCCGCGGCAAAATTCCATAATTATTTACCAAGCTGAATTTAACCATGAACCAAAAACCGTTGCTCGAAATCAAGAACCTCCACGCCGGAGTTGAGAACAAGCAGATTCTCAAAGGCATCAACCTCAGCCTCAATCCCGGCGAAGTCCACGCGATCATGGGGCCCAATGGCAGCGGGAAAAGCACGCTCGCGGCCATTCTCGCCGGACGCGCCGGCTATGAGGTGACCGAGGGGCAGGTGCTTTACCAGGGCCTCGATCTGCTGGAACTTGATCCCGAGGAACGCGCACGCGAAGGCGTCTTTCTCGCCTTTCAGTACCCGGTTGAAATTCCCGGCGTCAACAGCGCTTATTTTCTGAAGGCGGCGCTCAACGAAGTCCGCAAGCACCGGGGCGAGTCCGAACTCGACGCCATGGAATTTCTGGCCCTCATCAAACAGAAAATGAAGTTGCTGGAATTGAACGAGGACCTGCTGAAGCGGCCCGTCAACGAGGGTTTTTCCGGCGGCGAAAAAAAGCGCAACGAAATATTCCAGATGGCGGTGCTGGATCCCAAGCTGGCGATCCTCGACGAAACGGATTCGGGGCTCGACATTGACGCGTTGAAAGTCGTCGCCGCGGGCGTCAATAAATTGAAGCGCGCCGACAACACGCAACTGGTGATCACGCATTACCAGAGATTGCTGGACTACATTGTTCCCGACTTCGTGCATGTGCTTTGCGACGGGCGCATCGTCCGCACCGGCGGCAAGGAACTGGCGCTGGAACTTGAGGAAAAAGGCTACGACTGGATCATCAACCAGGAACCGGTCGCGGCCTGACGGTATTTTTCCGGAGGTAGCACCAACAGCGAAATGCCCGATTTTGCTGGACGTTTTGGCTGCTTTGCGATACCACTATTGGCCGCCGTGCAAATAGTTGTTCCCAAGCGATGGCCTGGTCTTTTCGGAATACTGTTTGCGCTTATCACCTCTGCGACTCGCGGTGACACCCTCAACTTTTCCAACACCAACTATATCGCCATCAACGACAGCGATAATCCTCCCACCATTGCGACTCCGTATCCTTCGCCGATCACCGTTTCGGGCCTGACTGGCGAGGTCATCACCCATGTGACGGTGACGCTGAACGGCTTCACCCACAGCTTCCCGAGCGATGTCAATATCATCCTCGTCGGCCCCTTGGGCCAGACCGCGCTGCTAATGTCAAATGTTGGCGGCCAGGATGCGGATTCCGTAACCGACCTGACCATCACCCTGGATGATCAGGCTGACGCACCACTGCCCATACTCGACCCGCTTTTTTCCGGGACCTTCCAGCCCACCGCCAGCGCAACGCCGTTGCCATTCGATTTCCCCCCGCCTGCTCCGGCTGGAAACTCGAATGCTCCGCCGATGTTGTCCGTTTTTAACGGCACAGATCCTGACGGCATCTGGAAATTGTTCGTGGTGGATGATGTCGCGGGTGACGATGGCTACATCTCGAACGGCTGGAGCCTGTCCATATCAGCCGGGATCCCCCTGGCGCTCACTAATTCCAACGACAACGTCGTGCTTTCCTGGCCCGTGGTGACCGGACATACCTTTACCGTTCAGTTTTCGCCCAGTTTGACCAACGCGACATGGACCAATCTTTCCATCATACCTGCGCAAGTTGCGGGCCGCTATATCGTTACCAACGCAAAGCCGGGAGGGATTGGCATTTTCCGCTTGCTGGTCCAGTGAACTCTCGTGTTCCCGTAAACTACGGAGGGCCATCATAGCTGCCGGTATCCCGCCATTTTTGCTTGACTAAAGGTTGATTGGTGGTATCTGTTAGTTATCGCAGCAGTTTGGGTTGAAGGGTTTGTTTTATGTTGTACTTTCTTTGTCGTGCCCGCCGGATGGCGGCGCTAGTGGTGCTTTTGCCGATGATATTCTCAGCGGCCGGAGTGCGCGCGGGCTCATTCTTCTTCCAGTATACGAATGTCTACGCCGGCTCCACGCCGGTAGGTTCACCGGCGTGGGTTAATTCTCTTTTTTCTGATGTCTCGCGCGGAACGGTGCAATTAAAAATCTCCGCGAATGGGCTCGCAAATGGCGAATTTCTCAGCGCGCTGTTCTTTAATCTTGATCCCAGTCTCAACCCCAGCAAATTGTCCTTCACCTACGTGACCGGCAGCGGCGGTTTCGCGCTTCCAATCATCAAGACGGGGGCGAACGACTTCAAGGCGGACGGGCAGGGCAAGTACGATATTGATTTCACTTTCAGCCAGAAGACCGCCACGGAGTTCACAGGGAACGATTATGTCGTCTATGATATTTCATCCTCTGCGTTCACCCTCACGGCCTCTGATTTTGATGTCCTCAGCACCGCTGCGGGCGGCTGCTATGAGTTTCTTACCGCCGCCGAGATTGCGGGGATTCCCGGAACGTGCGATACCACGGGGACCGGCTGGGTCGCGCCTGGCGGCGTCACGCCCGCTCCCGAGCCTCACAGCCTTGTACTGTTCGCGTTGGGCGGTGTATTTTGCGCCGCAGCGGGTTGGCGGCGGATTCACGTCAGGCGGGCCTAAGGGCCATTCCGGCGATGTCCGTTCACCTCATCCCGTTCCGCAACAATAAAAAGGCCGGGCGGCCTCGTTGTGTGATTCCCGCGATAGTTGCCGTCCGGATGGCAACGAGAGACAGTGTGGTGATCCTTGTTCTGCAGTGCTGTTTGGCTATGCAATGAAATCGTCCCGTATATCTACTGACCCAAAAAGAAACTTGACCTGAGGGGTCTTTGCCAGTATCATCAACGCAGTACTCTAAAAGTTCCAGCCTATGATGTGTTCCATCCAGTTCAAATCGCGGGCAAGTCGTCGGAAGGTTTTGTCTACGGCCCTGACTGCGGCCTTTTGCTTTTGCCTTCTGAGCCAGACAGGCCATGCGCAACAAGAACTTGGTTCGCCGCCGTCGGCCGCCGGTACTCCCAGTACCCCCCAGTGGGTGCTCGGGCCGGCCACGGCAAACTTGGGCAATGCCGCGCAAATCTCTGTTCCCGAAGGCTGCCGGTTTACCGATGAAAATTTTGCCCGGGTCGTGTTGGCCAGTTCAAAGGAGCCGATTCCCAATAATCTCATCGGGCTGCTCTTTCCGGATTCGCGCCAGTGGTTTGCCATCCTTCAGTATACCGAGATTGGCCATGTGAAGGTCGGCGAAAAGGATGTTCTGGATGCCGACAGCATCTTGAAGAAATACCAGAGTGATATTGCCCGCCAAAACAAGGATCGCTCCGCGCCAGGTTCGCATCCCGTCGTTGCCGACCTCTCCTGGGAACTCAAGCCTTCCTATGACCCTGTCCTTAACAAACTGGAGTATGCTCTCAGAGCCAGGGGCGCAGGCGGCGGATCAATCAATTATGTTGTCAATTTGCTCGGCCGCCGTGGCGTGTTGAGTGTCACCATCGTGCAGCCCGACCAGTCCGGTTTCAATCTCAGTTCCATGCGCGACGCGATCAACGGAATCGTCTATAAAAACGGCGAGCGATATTCGGATTATCAGCCGGAGGACCGTGTTTCCCGCTCCGGCCTTGCGGAATTGATTCTCAACTCCAATGGCGCCGAACCGCTCTCCCGGTGGGAAAGGCTTGCGCAAAACAAATGGTTGTGGGCGGGTGCGGCGGTTGTTCTTCTGCTTGGGGGCTACGGTTTGAAAGTTTTGATCATAAAGCGGCTCAAGGCCCGGTACTACCGCATGGATGAGAAATTCCGCCGCCCGGTGGCGGCGCAGCAGGCTGTTGCGACCAATGGGCATGCCATCAACGGCAATGGCCAGACGCAGGTTGAACTTGCCAATGGTCAGGCGGCGCTCCGCCCGAACATGGGTTTTCAACGGAACGGCCATCGCCGCAGGAAAAAGCGGTTCAGCTACCATGCTTTTTACTCCGACATGGTGATGAACCTCACGCGTTGCAACTACGTTGGCTCCCCCGGTGGATTTCTCCACGGCCAGTCAGCCAATCTTGACAATTCACCCTCTGCTCAGGAGAGCGTGCCTGCTTCCAGCATGCCTGACACTACGAATCTTCTGGTTGCCGAGACTTCCAAGCTGATTCAGAGCCAGCAGAAACTTATCGAAGGTCAGCGAAAACTTATCGAGGAACAGAGCAAACTCATCCAGGAAAAAAGCATGCTCCTTGATGCTGAAAACAGGGCGTTGGGCAAGCAATCTGAAGCGCTTGCCGAACAGCAGCTCATGTGACGGTTTGGCTGGTGAAGCAAACCATTGGTATAAACTCGGGACCAATGTCCCTGCCATCAGTGGCATCACGAGCGTTTCGCGTCCCTTGCCACATCCGCCGTCGCAACGTTTCTACCGTGTTTTGTTTTTGCCCTAAGAGCCTGCATTTTGTCGGCCAATTTCATTGGGATCAAGGGCATTAAGCACTGCGCACAACGCCGCCAGCCGCGGCACGGAGACACCGGCCTCCCTTGCCTGACGCAGCGGCGCCAAAAACAGGTTATCCATCTCTAGCGCCTGTCCGTGTTCAAAATCCAGCAGCGTCGACGCCTTGTAAGCCCCCATGTTCCCCGTGCGCTCAATTTGTTTGTCCACGATTGCATTCGACAACTCATGCCCGCGCGCGTTTGCCACAGCGATAATCTCCAGCATCAATTCCCTCACCAGCGACTCCCACAATGGCTCCGCCAGCAACCGGTTCGTCGTCAGGCACGTGCCGATCTTCGCATCCGCCGGAACCACGCCGCTTATCACCGCTTCGTAACCCGCCGCCGCCGCCACGCCCAGTCCGTTGAACGGCACGTTCCACACCAGCTTCTCCCAATGCGTGCTCTCCAAATTATCCGTCACCTTGCACGGCACACCGGCGTGGCGGATCAGCCCGGCGATTTCCTGCGTCCGCGGCTCCGGCCATCGCTGATGTTCCCCCATGACGATGGTCCCGTGCGCCAGGTGCCGCACCACTCCCGGCTCGATCCGGTTGAGGCAGACAAAACACAGCCCCCCCATTATTTTCTCCCCGCCAAACAAGCCCGCCAGCAACTCCTCGTTCCCCAGGCCGTTCTGCAACGTCATCACCGCCGTCGCCGGCCCGACCAATGGCGACACCAGCCGCCCCACCTGATCATTCGCCGTCGTCTTCAACCCGATCAACACCAAATCACAAACCCCAATTTCCTCCGGCGTTCGCGCGCACTTCGGTTGGTAACGAAAATCCCCCTCCGGGCTGAGAATCTGCACCCCCTTGCGCCGCACCGCCTCGTAGTCCGAGCGCAGCAGGAAATGCATTTCCTGCCCGGACCGGCCCAGTTTGGCGCCGTAATAGCTCCCCACCGCGCCGCAGCCCACCACGCCGATTTTCATGACCCGCACCCCGGTGAATGAAAAAGGCACTCTGAGGTCATCAGAGTGCCCTTGAAATGCACCGCTCCGCTTACTTTGCGCCCAGGATCGCGTCCTTGGCCGCCTTCGCCACGCGGAACTTCACCACGCGCTTCGCGGGGATGTTGATTTGCTCGCCCGTCGCGGGATTGCGGCCGATGCGCGCCTTGCGGTTGACCAGTACCAGCTTGCCCAGGCCGGGCAGCGTGAAAGTGTTCTTGGCGTTCTTGTATGCCAGATCCGCGATGGAATCGAGGATTTCAGCAGCCTGCTTTTTGCTGATGGTGTTCTTCTCAGCGATTGCTGCGGCGACTTGGGATTTAGACAGTGCTTTGGCCATAGTTTGATTTGGTTGTTGTTTTATTATGTTAAAAAGTCAATTGACTTGGGCGTATTAAAGCCTTTCAGACCCCCCGCGCAAGCGAAAAATTGCATATTTATTGGTTTTTTTCACGATTATTTTCCTTGGCAATCTTCATCGCAGGCTTGACTTAAAACCCCGATTTCACAACATCCCTCCCAATGGCGTTGTTCACCATCGAGAGCGAGTTCCGCTACGAAATCGTCCGCAAGATTTTCGAGGGCGGCATGGGCATCGTTTACGAGGCCGAACAGCACGGCGCCCGCAACTTCATCAAGCGCATCGCCATCAAGGTCGTCCGCCAGAACTACGCCAGCCAGCAGCAGTTCATTGATAATTTCATCGGCGAGGCCAAGCTCGTCGCCGACCTCATCCACACCAACATCGTCCAGACCTACCATCTCGGCGAATCCCGCGGCATGTTCTTCATCGCCATGGAACTCATCCGCGGCGTCAACCTCGAGCAATTCGCCCAGCAGCTCAGCGATAAACGCCGCCCGCTCCCCAGCGAGCTCGCCGTCTTCATCACCAGCCGCATCGCCCGCGGCCTCGCCTACGCCCATGCCAAGACCGACAAGGACGGCAAGCCCCTCGGCATCGTCCACCGTGACGTCAGCTTCAAGAACGTCATGATCGCCTTCGAGGGCGACGTCAAGCTCACCGACTTCGGCATCGCCAAGGCCCGCGGCTTTCTTCAGGACAACGAGGGCGAGGTCGTCGCCGGCAAGGCCGATTTCATGAGCCCCGAGCAGGCCGACTTCAAGATCACCGACAAACGCTCCGACCTCTTCTCCACCGGCGTCGTCCTGGCCAACCTCCTTCTCGGCCACAACATCTTCAAGGGCCCCACGCCGGACGAGTCCCGTAACCGCATCATGACCCAGCCCATCCCCGATTTCCGCGAGCTCGACAAGCGCATCGATGCCCGCCTCAACGAGATTCTCCACCGCGCCCTTTCCCGCGACCTTGACAAACGCTATCCCAACGCCGATGAATTGCTCTATGATTTGGAGCACTACATCTACCACTCCGGTTACGGGCCCACCAACGAGACCCTCGGCAAGTTCATCCGCGAACTGTTCGACAAATCCGTGCCCCCGTCCGGCAAGACTGGCGCGAAGGGTGCCACCCAGATCCTCGAACGCACCGCCCGCGCCCGCCGTGGCCACACCACCAAGCGCTGAACCGTCCGCCGTCCCTTCCGTGAAAACCAAAGCGCTTCTGCAATCTAATACAGCGCGAATTCTTCTCCCTCTCTCCGCGAGGAACGAGCGGGGGGAGGGTCGGGGAGGGGGGCATCTAAATTGTTCCCGCTTGGACGGAAGCAACTTTCGCAATGATAAGTTGGTCAAGCGCACTAGCATACTTCTCCCTCTCCTGGGGGAGAGGGACGGGGTGAGGGCGAGCCATTCCAAATTTCCCAACTCTGTTGCTGTCCGATGAAACGCCGCTCCTCCTCCATCGTCAAACTCGGCCTCCTGCAAACCGCCTGTTCCGCCGACCCCGCGGCCAACCTGGCCAAGACCCTCGCCTTTGCCGAACGCGCCGCCCGCGAGGGCGCCAACATCATCTGCACCCAGGAACTCTTCCGCTCCCAGTACTTTTGCCAGAGCGAAGACCACAAAAATTTCTCCCTCGCCGAGCCCATCCCCGGCCCCAGCACCGCCGCCTTTCAAAAGCTGGCGAAGAAACATTCCGTCGTCATCATCGCCTCCCTCTTTGAAAAGCGCGCTTCCGGCCTTTATCACAACACCGCCGCCGTCATTGATGCCAACGGCTCCCTCCTCGGCATCTACCGCAAGATGCACATCCCCGACGACCCGTTGTTCTACGAAAAATTTTACTTCACCCCCGGCGACCTCGGCTTCCGCGCGTGGAAGACCCGTTACGGCAAGATCGGCGTCCTCATCTGCTGGGACCAGTGGTATCCCGAAGCCGCTCGCCTGACTGCCATGCAAGGCGCGGAAATTCTTTTCTACCCCACCGCCATCGGCTGGCATCCGGGTGAGAAAGCCGAATACGGCGTCAACCAGCATTCCGCCTGGGAAATCATTCAGCGCAGCCACGCCGTCGCCAACGGCTGCTACGTCGCCGTCCCCAACCGCGTCGGCCTGGAAAAACCCGTCGGCGGCGACGGCCTCGAATTCTGGGGCCAAAGCTTTGTTGCCGGCACCTCCGGCCAGATTCTTGGCAGGGCCGGCGTCAAAAAGGAGGAAATCCTCATCGTCCCAGTGGACCTCGCCAAGGTGGATGTCACCCGCACCCACTGGCCCTTCCTCCGCGACCGCCGCATTGACGCTTACTCCGGCCTGACCAAACGGTTGATAGATTAAGTTTTCCTCGTCACGCATACGTGTCATGGGAGCGCGGAGCATTGCGTGCCTGTCGCGCTTTCAGAGGTAGGGTCATCCTTGGGAGGTACAACTTGCACCTGCGATGACCGCTTTCCCGCACAAACGGTAGGGACGCTTTCCACAGCGTCCCTGACATTGCCCCCACCATTCCGCACTCCGCATTTCGAATTCCGCACTTGAATATGCAGGAAATCAACCACTTGCGCACAAAAACGTGCAATAACCTTCCTTGGAGCGCATTGCCCGTGTGGAAACACCTCCGATCCGGCGAAGTCCCGCATGTGGGACTTCGCAACATTTCGAAAGCGACATAATGCGACATAATCCGACGTTTTCCGACGCTTGGGCTGGAAATCAACCGCTTGCGCATGAAAACCGGGGCCCAGCCGGGATAATCGCCGCATGTCCCGCCCCCATTCCCCTTGGTGCCTTTGTGTCTTGGTGGTGAACCCTTCCCTCCTTCGCCCCCTTCGACTTCTTCGCGCGACAAATTGTTCCCGTTCATGTACATAACTTTGGAATTTGGACCTTGGGCTTTGGACTGACCCGGTCTTTTCCTCCTCCATTTGCCTCGCCCGAGCGACGCAATTTCCTTTACCAACCACCAATACCAACACCAACCGCGCTATTCTCCCACATACCGCCGAATTGTCAACTCACCGGCACCGCGGGTAGTGGGCTACATTGAATTTTATTGCCGCCGGGCGCACGGGGTACGGTAGGCTTTGACCATGAAAAAACCAACCAAAAAGCGTCCGACAGACCCGATACTGCGGATGGCCAGCATCATGAAGGACGTGGAGGACATCAGCCGCAAGCCCATCGTGGCACCGGCCAAGAAAAAGAAGCGGTAATCATCATTCTCCATTTGACAAGACGACGCGACTGAATGAGAGTCTTTATCAGAAGTCTGGCGCTTCTGCAATATTGTAGGCGCTAACCAGACGGCCCGCTTCAGATAACACTGGAAGCGGGACATGAATCAAGAACGAATGAATTAGCCCTGCAAGGGTTAACGTCGTTCTTTTTTTTTGCCGTAAAGTGAAAGCTAACGATATGTAGAATAGAAAATAAAAAAGAGCCGAAGTACTAATTCGGCTCTCTCAGACCGGGCGTACCGATCAACTAAATTGTCCCTGCAAGCACACAGGGACAATACAGCCTTCTCCGGTACGCAGCAAGCAAATTCCACAAAATAAATATGTGAAATATGGCTAACAGAAGAAATGCGTACAAATATAAAAGCAGCCCCGTACGGTTTGTGCCGCTGAAACATCCGGCATACAGCCCGTTTGGGGCCAGACAGAAGCCAAGACCACCGTTGCGGCAATAACACAGCAAAAAGGGGCGGGCGTGGTTTAGGCCACGTCCGCCCGGTGGTGAATTGGGCGCGTAAGCTAACCGGCAAACCCTGCGACTTTAGACCCCAGGATTGCGAGTTCGACCCTCGCCGCGTCCACCACGTCAAACTGTGCCAGCTTTTGCAGCCGATAACAATACGCTCCTAACCCATTGAGTTTTATTGAGTTTTGACCGCTTCACCGCGCCGTCAATCTCTTTGTATTCCGGCGGCGAGAACCGGGCCGCCACGATTTTGCCCTTGGCAGCTTGTATGCCAATCTTGGGCCTGCCCATTACTTTTTTCATACATTTTGTTAACAATAAGTCTTGCAATGAACATACTTTATGTTAACATAAAGGCAAGAATAAATTATGAATATATTAGCCACTGACAAACGAGCGCAAATCCTGAACTGCCTTGCGGAAGGCTGCTCCATGCGAAGCACGGCCCGCCTGACCGGGGTTGCCAAAAAGACCGTGGAACGGATGCTGGTAGCCGCTGGCAAAGCCTGCGCGGAGTATCAAAACAAGGTCATGGTGAACCTGCCTTGCACCCTCCTTCAAGTTGACGAAATCTGGTCGTTCACCTACGCCAAACAGAAAAACGTCCCTGACCACCTCAAGGGCCGGAAGGACGTTGGCGACACTTGGACGTGGATTGCGATGGATTCCAAGAGCAAGCTGATTCCCTGCTGGCACGTTGGCAAGCGGGATGCCACGGACGCTTACCAGTTCATCAACGACCTTGCTCCCCGGCTCGCCAGCCGCGTCCAGTTGACCTCAGACGGCCTCAAAGCTTACGTGGAAGCGGTTGAAGGCGCGTTCGGGTCAGAGATTGATTACGCTCAACTGGTAAAACTATACGGCAACGAAAACCACGGCGGCGAAGTCCGATACAGCCCGGCGGTCTGCACCGGCTCACGCAAAAACAAAATCACCGGCAACCCTGACCGGAAACTGATTTCAACCAGCCACATTGAACGCCAAAACCTCACGCTTCGCATGAACAACCGCCGGTTCACCCGGTTGACAAACGCCTTTTCAAAGAAGCTGGAAAACCACAAGCACGCGGCGGCGATTTACTTCATGTTCTACAACTTCTGCCGGATTCATTCCACATTGCGCGTGACGCCAGCAATGGAAGCTGGAATCACTGACCACGTTTGGACGTTGGAAGAAGTCGTTGGCCTGATTTAACGCCGATTGGGCCGGAGGGGGGGGGTGGGTACTTCTTGACATGGGGCCGACATTGTGGTTTTAAGGGGGCATCTTGATAAGCCGCATCACCGATGGCGTGTCCTGTTCACGCATACTCGGTGGGAAAATCTTGCACCAGTACGTTATGTGTGGTATGTTGACTCAGAGTTAAATGTTTATCAGTAAGTTACTTATGAAATATCTCTGGGTCTGGCACTGTGAGTGCTTGAAGGGGAAGTTATATGAACTCTGAACCAGCGTTGATACCGGCCATCCTTCTGTCTGACATGGCCATCCGTGAAATGATGACGGGAAAGGTGTCGTATATTGGCTCTTTTCAATCCTTCACTGTTCCGGCCTTTCCATACCCGGTTGCTCCGTTCTTTGTGACACCATTTGTTACCAATCTTTCCGATGTTACCACTTTGAGCCTTACCGCCCGTATCGAAAACCCCGAGAATGGGGTGGTTCTCGCCTCGTCCGCCATCGGGATTGCTTTTGGGAGGCCTTCCAAGCGGAATGAAATCTATGAAATCCCAATCCCAATGGGGAGCATTGTGTTTTCGGCTCCATTCAATTATCGTGTGGTCATTCTGGTAAACAATGAAAAGATAGGCGACAGGGAGCTTGCCGTTCTGTCCACAACCCCACCACCCCAGCAACAACAATGAACCCACAAACTAGTTTTGGATCTCCGCCGCTACGCTTCACTGGCATGCAATGCCAAGTGAATAGGGTGTGCAACGTCACATTTGGGAGAATCATCGAATACCGAGGCGGGTTTATTTCGGAATATGGGATGACGATTGCCACGACCGCCATAGCGTTGCCATTGGCGCACATTGATTTCGACATTTCCACCTTCGGGCCTGATGAGCCTTACCGTGTAAAAAAACCTCTGACGGTGCATGTCGTTGGCAAGGAATGTGATTTTACAGCAAGTCATTGGGAATCCAATACCCATACTACCGGTGAATCTGAATCCGAGGCCGTTGACAATCTTAAAAGCCTTTTGCTCGATGTATTTGACTCTCTCCTTGCTGAGCCGAAGGAGACACTTGGCCCAAAACCGGCCCAACAGCTTGCGGTGCTTCAGGAATACATTGAGCGGGTAAAATGAGCTTTACGCAGTCGGATGCCTACGCCATTGCCAAAAAACTTACAGCCGAGATAAAATCCGGCAGGAGGCATGATTTGGTAATTGTCCGCTACCAGGGCACGTATATCGCTCAGTATGGAATTACAAGGGGGTCAAAGGAAAAGGGGCATGATTATATCTCTCGTCAGTTGCACATGAATCTCAAACAGTGCCGGGAGTTCAGAGCCTGCACATTTTCAGTGGAGAATTACGTCGAACTGCTTCGCTCAAAAAACCTCATCAAGAACTAAGGGCTTCGCCTAGTCCCGGCCAATGTAGCCCACTACCGCACCGCGGGTACCGCTCGCCAAGTTCAGCCAGTTTGTGCAATGATATTAATGGTTGAAGATCATGAGCAAAAAATCCGCCGTCATCTGTGCAGCGCTGCTTTTCGTGACGTGCCTTGCCTTCTGGATATTTCGTCCATCACCTCGTTATGACCTCGCCCTCGTCGAGCCACGGCTGCTCGCGCTAAAAGAACCTTATCAGAAAGTGACGACGGCATTTTATGCCGATGGTGGCAGCATCGGGATCCAGATTATTGACCGTGACGGCAGAAAAGAGCAGTTTGCCATTCCGGCCCGTTTAGGCGAAAAAGACCATTATACAAAAGTTTTTATCGGAGCAATGTATGACCAAAAGCCAGGAGCAATTGAGGTTTCTGATTCTGAACAGACCAAGCGGATGCTGATCCATGTATTAGAATCCATGCCGAATCGCAGCCCTGATGTCGATGTGGATTTGAGGATGCTACGACATTCCCCGCTAGATCGCCTCCATTTCTTCATTATTATTGTAAAAAGGGAATTTGAACCATGACCCTGCGCCGTATTCGCGCCAGCCGCCACCCCCCGTTGTAACGATTCAACCTTTTAACGATTTAACGCCCTCTCCGGTGCCCTAAATCCCCAGTGCCTTCTCCGCTTCCTCCATCGTCGCGCAAGTCACCACCTCTATCGCGTGTTTGTAATGGAACATCGAGAGAATGTTCAGGCCCAGGTCCTTGGTGGGATCGGGCACCACCCGCACCACCAGTTCCACGCCCCGCCGGTTGCTCATGTCCATCAACCGGCCAACCTGCGTCATCGTCGCCACGTCCATGGATTCCAGCCGCCCGAAATCCGCCAGCACCCGGAAACCGTCCGGCCAGTCTGCCACCAGCACTTCCACCTCTTCACGGCCGCGCGTCACTTCCTCCGCCTGCACGCGCCCGATGTAACTCAGATACAGCAACCGCTTCGCCTTGTTCGTCGTCGCCAAAAACATGAAAAAATCTTAATCCTCCTTCGGCCGGAAATCTAAGCATTTTTGCGTCTCCACTGGAATTTTCTTTAACATGGCTTATGGTAGCTTGGCATGACGCAGCGCACCGTCCTCGTTACTGGAGCAGGAGGACTCATCGGCAGCCACCTCCTCAAGTGCGCGCCCGCCTTCGTGCCCGAGTATAACGTCGTCGGCCTCACCCGTCATCATCTCGACCTCACCAAAGGCCCCGCCGTCCGCCGCGCCTTCGAATGGTACAAGCCGGACCTCATCATCCATTGCGCCGCCCTCAGCAAATCCACCGCCTGCCAGCAAGATCCCGCCCTCGCCAAAAAAATAAACGTCGATGTCACCGCCCAGCTCGCCGAAATCGCCGCCAACATCCCCTTGATTTTCCTGTCCTCCGACCTCGTCTTTGACGGCCGCCAGGGCAATTACCTCGAGTCCGCCCACGTCAATCCCTTGAGCGTTTACGGCCAGACCAAGGCTGCCGCCGAGCAAATCGTCCTCGCCCACCCCCGGCACACCGTCATCCGCACCTCCCTGAACGCCGGCGTTTCACCCACCGGCGACCGCGGCTTCAACGAGGAAATGCGCCGCTCCTGGCAGCAGGGCCGCGCCCTGACCCTGTTCACCGACGAATTTCGCTGCCCCATTCCCGTCGTCGCCACCGCGCAGGCCATCTGGGAACTTGCCGTCCGCAACCAGCCCGGCCTCTTTCACGTCGCCGGCACCGAACGCCTGTCCCGCTATCAGATCGGTCAGCTCCTCGCCGCCCGCTGGCCGCAGCTTAATCCGAAACTCCAGCCCGGCCTCCTCAAGGATTTCCGCGGCGATCCCCGCT
>DATMLG010000543.1:0-2344 GCA_035570675.1 Verrucomicrobiia bacterium
CGACGCCACCCGCGACGAACGTTTCTCCAGCAACCCCCTCGTCGTCGCAGAGCCGAAAATTCGTTTCTACGCCGGCGCGCCCCTCATCACGCCCGACGGCCACGCTCTTGGCACCCTGTGCGTCATTGACAAGGTGCCCCACACGCTGAATCCCGACCAGAAGCGCGCCCTCCAGATTCTCAGCCGCCACGTCATGACCCAGCTCGAGCTTCGCCGTCATGCCATAGAACTCATCCGCACCCGCGAGGAGCGCGACAACATCCGCCGCGATCTCCATCAGGCCCGCTCCGAACTCAACCAGGCCCGCAAACAAATTCTTCGCCACGCGGATGGCCGCACCGCCGCCCGTCCCAAATCCCGTCCACGTCCCCATGCGTAATTGGAACCGCTCTCTCACGCGACGCGGTTTCAACTTGATTCGGTGCTTCTGATGCCGGTGGAACTTTTCTGCTGATGCAGTGTTTCACTTCAATGTTCGGTTTGTCGGCATTCCCGGTCGGGCATTTTTTTGTCAGAACTTGCCCGTGGAGTCTTTGCCGCCCGATCAGGATGGTAAAAAAATTTTAATGTATCGCCGGGCATAAAATTCGCAAAAAGCGGAAAAAAGACCCCGCGAAATTGATTCACCCGGCCTTAAAAGGCTACCAAAACTAATGCCTGCCATGGCGGCACCGCTGGAATGACGTATGCTGATAATTTGGTCGAGAATCCGAACCGGAGGCTTGACGGTCCTCCGGCAGGGTCGATTCAAATAAGCAGAAAGTCCTGATGAAGTATGTGTTAGGCATTAATTTGATGGTCCCGCCAGACTATCTCAATGCGACCGCAATCGTTTCATTGTTGAGCGTCCTGGTGTTGATCTTCCTCTTCCTGTACCTGAATTGGTACACCGGACGGCGCTATTTCAGCATCTGGACGATGGGCTGGGCTTTCTACGCCATCTGGCTGGGCATCGGGCCGGGCATCACCAACGTCAGCCCGTTTCTCGTGATGCTCAAACATTGGTGTCTTGGCCTTTCGGCGGCCCTCCTGTTCTGGGGCAGCGTGGAATTTCTCAAAATGCCCGCGCGGCCCATGCTCTTCGGCCTGTTCATGGGCTTTTTGCTGGTGTGGAGTTACGTGGGCGCCTATTACCTGAAGAACCCGTTTGAAATTCGCGCGCCCATTTTTCTGATCATCGGCATGGCGAGCGTCGTGACGGCGTTCTCCTTTTACCGGCTCCGCAAACATCTGGAATATCTCGGGGCGGGCTTGCTGACCTTCGGGTTTGTTTTATGGGGCCTGTACTTGGGCGTGTGTCCATTTTTTGTCGGAAACAAGGAACTGGCCGGGACCGGATTTTTAATATCAGCGGTGCTCCAATTGTTCATCGCGGTCAGTATGATCATCCTGGTGCTGGAGGAGGCCCGCGCCGCCAACGAAATGATCATCAACCAAATTCGCGCGAGCCAGTTGGAGGCGGTCGAACTGGAGCAGCCGTCTCCGGAGGATACCGCGCAATACCAGGGTGTGTTCGATCGTTCAGGCCTGGGTGAGAAATTGCGCCTGGCCCGCGAAGGCTTGCGTCTGGCCCAGGAATCCGGCCTCCAGCGCGAGCGTTTGCAGGCTCTCAGCCAGATGAGCCGTGGCCTCGCGCACGATATCAACAACGCCCTCACCCCCATTCTCGGATACTCGAACCTGCTTCTGCAGGATGCCAGCCGCTTGCCGCCGGACGCCGTCAATTACATTCGCGGCATCAAACGCGCCGGTGAAAAAGTTTCGCAAAGCGTGGCGTGCATCCGCGATTTCTATCGCAACCGCGAAGGCCGGGACCTCCTCCTCGCGCTGGATTTGAACGGCATTGCCGATGGCGCCATCGAGGAAACCCTCGCTCGCTGGCGCGAACTCCCGCAATCGGCCGATGTCAAAACGGACGTGGACGCGCAACTCGAGCCTTCACTGCCCCAAATCATGGGCCGGCAGGAGGAACTGCGCGACGCCCTCAAGGAATTGATCATCAACGGGCTGGAGGCGATGCCCGCGGGCGGCATGTGCCGGTTGCGCACGGGCATGCGTCCGGCGGCGTCCGGAGCTTCGGGAGTGCGCCGTGCCGACCATGTGTTCCTCGAGGTATCTGACACCGGCACCGGCATGGACTCGGAAACCCAGAAGCGCTGTCTGGAGCCGTTTTATTCCACAAAGGAAAACCACGGGGCCAAGGGCCTGGGCCTTTCGAAAGTGTTCGGCATCATGCAACGCTGCGGGGGAGAAATTGAAATCGAGACCATTCAGGGCAAGGGCACCACGGTGCGGCTGTTGTTCCCGGCCGTACACACCGGCGGCACGGAAATGATGTTCCTCG
>DATMLG010000544.1:0-7158 GCA_035570675.1 Verrucomicrobiia bacterium
GCCGCGGATTTCGCGCCAGTCGGTCATGGAAAAATCGTCGGATGCCAGCGCGGCGACGGCGCGGCTGAGCGGATGATCTGATTTGCGTGCGAGCGACGCCGCGAGTTTTGCTTCGTCAATTGCCGGCCGGTTTTCGTGACGGCAGGTTTCGCGGCCGGCGACGACCGGTTTGCCCTGCGTCAATGTGCCGGTTTTGTCGAAGACGACGGCGGTCACGCGGCCGGCGCGTTCGAGGGCGATGCCGTCACGGATCAAGATGCCGCGTCGCGCCGCGGCGTTGGCCGCGGCCATGATGGCGACGGGCGTGGCCAGACCCATCGCGCAGGGACAGGCGACGATGAGCACGGCTGCCGCACAAATAAACGCCGCCGCGAGTGCGCCGTCGGGAATGTGCGTGTGCCAAAGATATGGCGCGAGCCATTGATGGACGCGCGCGGCGTGTTCGAAGTCGAGGCCCCACCACAGCCCGGCGGCGATGGCGATGAGGATGACCGCCGGCACGAAGACGCCGCTGACGCGGTCGCCGAGCCGCTGGATTTCCGCGCGGCTGTTTTGCGCGCGCTCCACCACAGCGATGATGTGCGCGAGCGCGGTCGCTTCGCCGGTTGCAGTCACACGCGCGTCCAACTGGCCATTCAAATTCACCGTGCCAGCGAATAATTTATCCCCCCGTTGTTTCTCCACGGGCAACGACTCACCCGTAAGCATGGATTCATCCACGGTGGATTCACCCCGAACCGCCTCGCCGTCCACGGGCACCTGGTCGCCCGGTTTTAAAATCACTGTGTCGTTCAATTGCAATTCGCCAACCGGGACCATGGCTTCTGTGCCGTCGGCATTTCGCCGCCGTGCCGTTGCCGGAGCGAGCCGCAGCAATGCCTTGAGCGAGCCTTCCGCCCGCGCGCTGGTGCGCGCTTCGATCCAATGTCCCACGCTGATCAGCGTGATGATCGCCGCCGATTCCATGAAATACAAATGCCCCGGCGCGCCGCTGAACAGGGCCCACGCGCTGTAGCCAAACGCCGTCGAAGAACCGAGCGCAACGAGCGTGTCCATGTTGGCATCGCCGGCTTTGAGCTGCCGCCACGCGCCCAGATAAAAGCGGGCACCACAAAAAATCTGCACCGGCAACGCGAACGCAAAGGCCAGCCAGTGAAACCACGGCGTCATGCCCAGGTGAAACACCCATTCGCCAATCATCAACGGCAGTGTTCCCACCAGCCCGGCCACGACATTGAACCTCCAGCCCGCCAGTGGCGACCATTCAGCGCCGGCCTCCACAGGTTTGTTTTCCAGCAAATCGGCGTCATAGCCGGCTTCCTGGATGGCGCCCAGCACGGCGGCAAGGTTTGGCTGTGACTGCCAGCGTACCGTCGCGCGGCCCGTCTCCAGTTGCACGGTGGCGCTCGCAACTTCCGGCACGCTTTGAATCGCCTCCGTCACATGCCGCGAACAGTTCCCGCACGTCATGCCGCCAACCGCCAGTTGCGTTGGCGATGCATCGGGAGCCTTCTGCTTTTCCGGCGGGTTGGTCATGAGCTGGTCCATTAGCGGAATGGTAATCGAGAATTCAATCCCCGTCGAGCCGCCAGCCCCGACGCAAGCTAAAGCTTGCGGCTGGACTGCGCCTTCGTGTTCAATCATGGCCTTATGAGCAATACTCATGCGTTGACAACGACGACGTTTGATTTGCCGGGTTACCGCATCCGCCGGTCCTTCGGCGTGGTCCGGGGCATCATTGTCCGCTCGCGCTCGATTGTGGGAAACGTGGGCGCCAGCATTCAAAGCCTTTTTGGCGGCAACATCTCGCTTTACACCAGCCTGTGCGAACGCACGCGCGAAGACGCCTTCCAATTGATGCTGGAACATGCCGGCGCGCTGGGCGCCAATGCGGTTGTGGGCGTGCGTTACGATGCAACGGAAATTGCGCCGGGCATGACGGAAGTTTTATGTTATGGTACCGCCGTGTTCGTGGAACCGGCGGGCTGAGATTGCGAAGCGCGATTCGAGAGACCGGGGGTTTTCGTCTCTCAAGGCTCAACTTTCAACTAACAACCAAAAAACATGGCCGGCCACAGCAGATGGGCGAAGGTCAAGCACTTCAAAGGGGGGATTGACGCCAAGCGCGCCAAAATCTTCGCGAAGCTCTCGAAGGAAATCGCCATCGCCACCGGCATCGGCGGCGGCGATCCGGGGATGAATCCGCGGCTGCGCATGGTGCTGCTCAAATGCCGGGCTGCGAACATGCCCAATGACAACATCGACCGCGCCATCAAAAAGGGCACCGGCGGCGGCGAAACCGCCAGCTTCGAAGATTTGACCTACGAAATCTATGGGCCGCACGGCGTCGCTTTGCTAGTGGAATTGAGCACAGATAACCGGAACCGCACTGCGGCAGAAATCCGCAGCCTGCTCACGAAGAACGGCGGCAGCATCGCCACAGCCGGGTCGGTGAGCCGGCTTTTCCATCGCAAGGGCCAGATGATCATTGCCCGCGAGGCGGCGAATGAGGACCAGTTGATGGAACTGGCGCTTGACGCGGGCGCGGATGATTTTGTGGCCGAACCCGAGGGTTACGAGATTTTGACAGACCCGGCACATTTCGAATCGGTGCACAGCCGGTTGGAGGCCAAGGGCGTCAAGTGCGCCTCGGCAGAGCTGGCTTACCTGCCCGCGCTCACGGTTCCGTTGACGGATCCGCCCGCCATCTCCGCCGTGAACAAGCTCATCGAAGCGCTTGAGGAGCACGACGACGTGAAGGAAATCCATTCCAACGCCGAATTTCCCGGCGAAGCCGCGTGAACAAGTTAAGCGTTCCAGCGTCCGAAGGAACCATGGCCGCCATCCGCCTCCGTTTGCCGCCCGGGGCCGGTCCGGCGCGCGCCGCCTCATGAAAACGCTCGCGGACACACTTTTTGGCCGGGCGCTCGGCCTGCTGGCGGATGCCGTCATCCGCTATCGCTGGGTGTTTTTGTGGCCGCAAATCTTTCTTTGCGGGCTGTGCATTATTTACACGGTCAAATACCTCGAGTTTGATCCTCGGCAGGACAACCTCGTCGGTTCCGGCAAGAAATACAACCAGACTTACCTGGAATTCAAAAAGGAGTTTCCGGCGCAAGATGACCTTGCCGTCGTGGTTGAAAGTGAAAGCCCCGAGAAGAACCGGCAATTCGTGGAACGGCTGGGCGCGAAACTGGAGGTCGAAACCAAGACGTTTACGAACGTCATGTATCGCACCGACATCAAGATGATGGGGAACAAGGCGCTGCTGTTCGCAAGCGAGGATGATTTGACGGGGCTGCGCGACCAGCTTGCCAGTTTTCTGCCCTTCATTCAGCAGTTTACGAAAGTGACCAATCTGGACTCGCTTTTCTCAATGGTGAACGACCAGTTCCTTCATGCAAAGGACGAGACGAACGCGCAGAACGATGCCCTGATCAAGGCAATCCCCGTGCTGCAACGCATTGTGGACCAGGCGGCTTACACCCTGCAACACCCCGGCATGCCGCCTTCACCTGGAATTGCCGCCTTGTTCGGCGCGAGCGACGATGATGTCTACATTACTTTCACGAATGGTCCAAACCGGATTTATCTGCTGACGGCGCAGGCAGTCTCGGATCAAGCAAGTGATGAGGCCGTCGTGCGATTGCGGACTCTGGTGGCCAAAACCGAGCGCGAGGTCCCGGGGCTGAACATCGGCGTCACTGGTGAATCCGTGCTGGATCATGATCAGATGGAGCAATCACGGAAGGACGCGACGCTGGCGAGCATTGTTTCGCTGGTGGTCTGCTGCCTGATCTTCATCTACGGCTACCAGGAAACCGGGCGGCCGCTCAAGGCGACGTTTTGCCTGCTCGTAGGCCTGGGTTACACGCTGGCCTTCACCACGGCGACAGTCGGGCATTTGAACATATTGACGGTGACCTTTCTGCCAATTTTGATCGGGCTGGCGATTGATTTCGGGGTGCATTTGATCACACGTTATGAGGAGGAATTGCGGCTGGGCAAAAGCGAGGAAGACGCCCTCCGAAAGGCGATGATCTACACCGGTCAGGGGGTTTTCACCGGCGCGCTGACAACCGCCGCGGCCTTTATAGCCATGGCCTTGACAAATTTCAAGGGCATCCAGGAAATGGGCATCATTTGCGGCGGCGGCATGCTCATTTGTTTTGTGCAGATGATGACCATGCTGCCCGTGCTGCTGTTCCGCGGGCAGCAGAACCGGATGGACCAGGCAAAGGCGCCCGAGCCCAAACTGCGCGAGCGCATCGAAAGCCTCTGGCTGCAACGGCCGGTTCCGGTGATCATGGTTACCATCGGCCTCACTCTGGCCGCGCTGCTGATGTATCCGCGATTGTATTTCGATTACGATCTGTTGAACATGCAGTCCAAGGGACTGCCGGCGGTGATTTTCGCCAAGAAACTGATCGATTCAAAGGCGAAGTCTGTGCTGTTCGCGGCGGTGGTTGCAAACACGCCCGAGCAGGCGGTGGATTATGAAGCCAGGCTCCGCAAGCTCTCCACCGTGGCTGATGTGGAAAGCATGGCCCGACGTGTGCTCGGCGAACAAACTGAGACCCGCCGGTTGATTGGTGAAGTCAAGAATGACGTCGCCTCCATCCATTTCGAGGCCGCCGACCTGATGCCGGTGGATCTGGCAGAATTGAGCCGCACACTCTATTCCACCTCCGGGTTCATGGGCGCCGGGGCGGACGCGTCGAAGAAGGATGATCCCGATGTGGCAGCGCAACTGATTGCGTTGCGTGATTCCATCACCGCGCTGCGCCGGCTGATCTGGAGCGGCGACGCCACCGAACGCGATGACGCTTCGCGCAAACTGGGAATGTTCCAGCACGCCCTTTTGAATGACGTACACGAAACTTTTGATGCCTTGAAGGAGCAGGACAACAGCAAGCCCCTGCGCGCCGCCGATTTGCCATCCTCCCTGCGCAGCCGCTTCATCGGCGTGACCGGCAAATTCCTGCTCCAGGTCTATCCCAAGGACGATGTCTGGCAGCGCTACAATCAGGAGAAATTCGTCAAGGAGCTCCAGACCGTCGATCCCGACGCGACCGGGACGCCAGTGCAACTTTATTATTACACCGATTTGCTGAAAACCAGTTATGAGACGGCCGCTTGGTACGCGCTCATCGCCATCATCGTCATGGTGCTGGTCCATTTCCGAACCTTGTCGTCGGTGGTTTTGGCCCTGATGCCGGTAGGGATCGGATTCATCTGGCTATGCGGGTTGATGGGGCTTTGCCACATCCCCTTCAATCCAGCAAACATCATGACCCTCCCGCTGGTCATCGGCATCGGCGTGACCAACGGCATTCATATTCTGAACCGCTACGCCGAGGAAAGGAACCCCGGCATCCTGGCCAAGAGCACCGGCAAGGCGGTGTTTATATCCGGCCTTACTACAATGTCCGGGTTTGCGAGTTTGATCCTCGGGCAGCACCAAGGCCTCCGTAGTTTGGGGGAGGTGATGTCGCTGGGTGTTGCAACGTGCATGATCGCCGGATTGACCTTCCTGCCGGCGGTCTTGACCCTTTGGACTCCATGGAGCGATGTGGATAAAAAACAACCCAGTGGCGACAATGCACGGTCGACACTGGGTCGGGAGGAACCGAGGTAAAAACCTCAAGTAATACAAAAATAATAAACCAAACCGTGACTAAGTCAACCCCCAATCTTAAAAATGGCCATTAGTAAGGGTAATAGGGCTTACGTTATCGTTAATCCCAATTCCGCAGATTTCATGGTCGACCTCGCCTTGACGAACGAGAGGCCGCACTTACTATTTGACCGGACGAATCGGAGTCGGCGCAGCCATGTCCATTACTAAATACCTGATAATCTGGGGTCTGGGCATGGGCTGTTGCAGCCAGAACCGGGCTTTTGCGGACGGTTCCCTTGTAGCGGGACCGTTGTACGCTGATTTTCCATTAACGCTGGCCGAGGGGCACCGAACGGAGATTCTTGGCCCGGCATTCTACTCGGAACAAAAAGAGACGCAGCATGTGTGGGCGATCCCACCGCTGGGTCTTTCCTATGTAAGCGACCCGGCAATTGAGTACCACGAATTCAACTTTGCCTACCCGGTGTTCTCATGGGACCGGTTTGGGCGGGAGTATCGCTGCCAGATTGTTCAATTAATTAATTTCGCCGGTGGACAAGTGCCGGGAGACAGCGACGAGCATCGCTTCACGCTTTTCCCGGCTTATTTTCAACAACGCTCGGCCAACCCGAAAGACAACTACACGGCCGTACTTCCGTTTTACGGCCATGTGGAACACCGCCTGTTCCGGGACGAGGTTGATTGGGTCATGTACCCTTTTTACATCAAGTCCCGGGAAAAAGACGTCGTCACCTGGAACATGCCCTACCCGTTTTTTGATGTGCGCAAGGGCGATGGCCTGCACGGATGGCAATTGTGGCCGTTGTTCGGCGAGGAACACAAGGTGGTGACGACGACCACGAACGGTTTCGGCGACACGCAGGTGGCGGGCGGCCATGACAGTTATTTTGTGCTCTGGCCGTTTTTCTCAAATGCGACCAACGGCATCGGCACCGACAATCCGTCGCGCGAACACGCGCTGCTGCCCTTTTACGATTATTACCGGTCCGCATTGCGCGACTCAACCAGTTATCTGTGGCCGCTGGGGGTGACGCACGTCGTGGACCGCGAAAACAAATACGAGGAATGGGACGCGCCGTGGCCGCTGGTGGAATTTGCGCACGGCGAAGGAAAGACCGCGCATCAGTTGCTGCCCTTTTTCAGCCACGCGTGGAACGGGCATCTGGAAACCGTCTGGGTTCTCTGGCCGCTCTACAAATATCACCGCGTGATCAGCGAGCCGCTGGACTACCGCCGGACGCGCATCATTTTTTTTCTTTATTCGGCGATCAACGAAAAAAACACCGAGACCGGCAAGGTGCTGCGGCGCGAGGATTTTTGGCCGCTGTACACCCGCGAGCGCGATTTCAACGGCAACGAACGCCTTCAGGTGCTTTCCTTGTTCGAACCGTTTTTTCCGGGAACCGAAAGCGTCTCCCGCGATTATAACCCGCTGTGCGCCTTCTGGCGTTTCGAGCGGAGCCCCGGGCGCGGGGCCAACAGCCAGTCGTTGCTGTGGAACCTTTACCGGCGGGATG
>DATMLG010000545.1:0-3173 GCA_035570675.1 Verrucomicrobiia bacterium
AAAAGTGAGCCCGAACGCCGAGTGTTGCTGGGATCCACATTCCTCCACCCACAAAAAGCGGGCGCTCGGATGCATTACCTGCGACTGCTTTGTGATGGTGCCTTCCAAGGGGGAAAAGGTTGTATCACCCCCAACGAAACCGCCCGCTCCTGAATAGCTGTCCCAACAAAAAAAACCGGGTATCGAGGTTCGGATGTCTCCCGGACAGTGCAATATGTCGGGGTTGGGGGCATATTGATAAAGCGGGCTGTTTTGATATCCCGATTCAAACAGCCATTTCGCCGCGTCGTTCCCCGTGAGCCCCGCAGGTGGCGGAACCGTGACCAAATCTGCTTCTACGCGCCAATCTGAAGCGGATACAGTGCTGAATCCCACCACTTTGTCGGAGTTCTCATTGCAATACATCACCCAGGCCAGGGCCAGTTGCTTTTGGTTGCTTAAACATGCCGCCTGGGTCGCCCTTTTTTTGGCGGCAGACAGCACGGGCAACAACAAGGCGGCCAGAATGCCAATGATCGCAATCACCACCAGCAATTCAACCAAGGTGAAGCCATGTCGAACACTGGCAACGGAGGTGAAGGCATCATCCGCCCAGGAAGATGGCGATACAAATGTTGAGGTGCGGTGCGGCTGCCGCATGATTTTTTTTGCTGACCGGTATTTCATGCTGTGTTTATCACGATGCGAATCGGCAGATATTTCCCATCTTATGCGTTGCCAAAAAGGTGGTGGGGTATCCACCCCCCACCACCTTCACAAGCACCCCGTGACCCACCACAACTGCTCCAAACCTATTGCTGCAGGCGAAAGAACATCGCCGAATTGGTTGCGGCAACCACCTGCGGATTGGATTGATTTCCCGAAACCGTCCACGGTCCCGTGATCGCCGGAGCGCTCTGCAGCGTGCCGGCGCCGGTCCAGGAAAGATGCAGGCTGCCACCCGAATGCTGGATGCTCATTACAATGGGAGCTGTAAATGGAGAGGTCGCCGTCATCACAATGTTGCTGAACTCGGCGGCAGCCGACCCGTTGCCGCAACGGACACGAATGTTGTCGAACGTGTTGTCCATCGAGACGTTAAGGGGAGCATTCGGCTGGCTGGCTTCCGGTTTGGTGAAATCGGGATCAAGCCAGACTGTGACCGCCGTATTATTGTTGGCGGAATACACGCTTTTAATCGCCATGGTATGATATTGGTTTATGACGACGACGGTGGTCGGCGGCAGGCTGAGTTCGCCGCCTTCCCCGCCCGCCTTGTCATCAATGCTCCAGGTATTTCTGAGCCAACTCTCTCCTGTCAACAGTCGCTCGGTGGTGCCTTCGTAGAAATGCAACCCTCCGTAACAACCACCCATGTCATCAGCATCCTCACCGTTAAGATCGAAAAACTCCATGCTGAAGTACGCATAAAGCGTGTTGGTCGATGAAGATTGATAATTGCCGCCAATCCATTCGTTTTGGCTGTTGAAAATCTGAATCCCCAGATCACCATTGATGCCATAAACAACATCGATCGGCCCGGCAATGGTCACCGGCAGGGCGGGATAGGCGTCCACGGTGAATGACCAACTGGTGGAATAGGGAGCGCCATTTGAGTCGGTGACACTCAGCGCGGCAGTGTGCGACGAACCTGGGACAAACGCCGTGGGAGGCTGATAATTGACCGTAATTGAGTTGGTGGCCACAACAAAGCCCGGCGCGATCGGATTCCCATCCAACGTGAGTGCCACGGTGTTGGTGCCGATGCCGTAGGTGCCGAATACCACCTGTGCGCCAATCGCTGTATTTGTCGCCGCCGAGGATGCGTTGGCGGCTGGAACCAGATTTAGAAATTGCGGGGAGGCTGGGGCTGCAAAACCCGCGCCGGCCGACGTGGCCGCGATTACAATGTTGCTGAATGTGGCGCTGGCGGTGCCGTTGCCGGTTCGCAATGCGATGGTGTCAAATGTATCAACCGTGGAAACTGTAACCGGACCATTGGGCTGCCCGGCTTCGGTCTGGGTGAAGTCCGGGTCCAACCAGATGTTGACGGTGGCGTTTCCACCCGGCGTGTAATCAACCCGCTCCACAATGGTGTGCCATGCGCCAAACACAACGGGCGTGACGGGCGTCAGGTCAGTTTGGGGTGCCGGATAAGGATCCACGCTCCAATTGGTGGATATCCAGGCGTTGCCCGCGATGACATTTTGCTGGCCATTGATTCCACCCAGGATGAACTGCAATCCACCGTAACCGCCGCCACTGCCGGTTTCGCCGTTCAAATTGTCGAATTCCATGCTGAATCTGGCATAGATGGTCCTGCCGGAAGTCGAGCCATAATTTGCCCCCACCCAGGTGTCGTTGGTGGAGAAAATGACGATTCCGACCTCCTGATTGCTGGCGACAATGGGACCAGGCAGCACTGATGGCAACGACTGAAACGCAGTGGTAAAACTCCAGGTGTTGGTATACAAATTCGAATTGTTGTCCGCCAGCGTCACTGACGCCGTATGCACCGCCCCGGGGCTGAGCGGGGAACCGGGAGAATAGTTTATGCTGGTGACACCTCCCGATTTGGCAATGGCCGGAGCCACTGTGCTGCCATCCACCCGGAACACGATCGTGTTCGTATTAACCGGAATGCTGCCGTCCAGCACCTGCACACTGACATTGGTGCGGGAACCACTGTAAGACCCGGAAGCCGGTGACTGTGCGCTGAAAGTCGGAGGCGACGCCGAAACAATCTGCAGAACATCAAACTGAAAATCCTGGCCATTTCCGGGCGCAGCCAGATTGCCCCTGAAAAAAGCCGCCTGGGCAATTGAACCGGAGACAACGCCGGTAAAAGTGTGTCCGGTGGTGTTGTCGGTAAAGGTATAGGTGGTGGGGGTGTTCAACGTGAACGTAAAGGAGCAGAATTGCTGGTAATTATAACTGAAACCAACCGCCACGCCGCTGCTCGTGGTGGCATCCGAGTAGTGTCCGTCAACGGCGCCGTTGGGCTCGAAACCCACGTGCCAATAGCTGAAGAGTATGTTTCCGCTGGCGTCTTGAAGCTCCAGGGCATTGGTTGTGCCGGAATTATCCAGGCTGTTCAGACGGAGTTGGACCGAGAAGGATTGCCCCGCAACCAGGGGCGAACCAAAAGGCCGAACGGCTATGGTTGAACTGTTGGCGCTGGTATTCCAGAGGTC
>DATMLG010000546.1:0-4230 GCA_035570675.1 Verrucomicrobiia bacterium
GTTCATGGACCCATTGAATGACGCCGCGTTTGTCCATCAGGACCGGCCCGAGATACGGCGCGCCGCCGAGTTTGTGGCCCGGTTCAAGGAATTGCCGCTCGTCGCGCTCGATGAGTTCGGTGGCGTGCTCGGCGATCAATCCAAGCGGATGAAGCACGCCCTGTTCATCGGGATAGTTGATGACGACGATGCGGGTGCTGAGGCGCGGATCCGAGGGCTGGCCGAGGGTGAGTTCGCTCAGGTCCACCGCGGGGACGGGACGTCCGCGGTAATTGAAAATTCCGGCAACGCCTTTCGGGGCGTCGGGAATCTTGCGCAACTCCACCAGCGGCAGCACCTCAAGGACGCGGCTGGCCTGCAACGCATAACGGTCCTTGCCGAGCTGGAAGAGCAGGAAAAGCATGACTCAATTCTCCTCGAGTTTGAAGCGGGTGACGCTGTTTTGGAGGCTGCGGGCCGCGCCGTTGAGTTGTTCAATGGCCGCGTTGGACTGGCGGAGGGACTCCGCGGTTTGATGTGCGGACTCGCTCAACTGGGTGAGGATCTCGCTGATTTGCTGGGCGCCGGTGGCCTGGGACTGCATGCCTTCGTTGACGGTTTGGAATCGCGGGGCGAGCGCCTGGACCTGGTGGATGATTTGCGCCAACTGAATGCTGACCTGGCGGATTTCCTCAACGCCCATTCGCACTTCCTCGGAAAACTTGTCCATGCCCATGACGCCGGCGGAGACGGCGGACTGCATTTCCTTGACCATTTTTTCGATGTCGTAGGTGGCGACGGCGGTCTGGTCGGCAAGGCGGCGGATTTCCATGGCAACGACGGAAAAACCGAGGCCGTATTCGCCGGCTTTTTCGGCCTCGATCGCGGCATTGAGCGAGAGGAGATTGGTCTGGTCGGCGACCTTGGTGATGGTGGTGACGACGGAGTTGATGTTGGCGGTACGTTCGCTGAGGACAGCCAGTTTGGAGGAGATGGAGCCGGAAGCGTCCATGATCTGGCGCATGGTGGATTCCATGCTGGTAATGGCGGTCTGGCCGCTGCTGGCGAGCTGGGTGGTTTCCTCGGCGACGTCATTGACCTCGTTCATGGTCTTGACGAGTTCCTTGGACGTGGCGGAGATTTGCTTGGACGTGGCGCCGATTTGGGCGGTGGTGGCGGCGATTTCGTTGGCGGTGCTTTGCTGCTGGCGGGCGGTGGCGGCGATTTCCGTGGCGTTGGTGTTGACCTGGATGCCCGAACGCTGGACCTGCCCGACCAGCACGGAAAGGTCGTCCACGAGGCGGTTGAGGCCGTCGGCCAGGACGCCGAATTCATCGCGCCGTTTCATGTTGATGCGCTTGGTGAAGTCTCCGTGGCGCATGCGTTCGAGGGCCTCGACGAGTTCGGCCAGCGGCTGGCTTACGGAGGAAGTTTGATAGGCACCCACCCACAAGCTGGCGATCAGAAGAATCACCACCATGAACTGCCCAATAAAGGACACGGTATGGCTTGAATCAGCAGAGGCGCGGATGATCTTGGCGACCTCATCGTCGAATTTAGCGAGCAGATCCTGGCGCTCATGATCCATCGCGACATAGCTCTGGGCGTATTGGAGAATGGCGGCCTTGGAGTCGGTATCCTGCACGCCGCCGGGGCCGACAAGTTTGGTCTGGTAGGGGTTGAATTTGACGGTGACAAAGGTGCTGATCGCACGCAACGACTTTTGGAGGTCGTTGTCATCGTAATAGGGGCTGGCTTCATCTTGCAACGAGCCGAGTAACCGGTTCAGTTTCTCCGCGGAGTCAGAAGCGAGCGCGGTGTCATTGGTGTTCTTGGGATCCAACAGCAGGCCGCGCAGGGCGGCGTTCATTTCTCCCAGCCGCAGATGAATTTCCGCGCCGGAATTGTGCAACTGGTCGCGATCCAGGGCGGTGTCGTGGCGGTAATGCTCAACCCACCAAGCCAGTCCGGCGGCGATGATCAAAAGGAGGATGAGAAATGCCAGGGTGGCATTAATCCGCCGCCAGATGGTCAGTTTAATCATGCGTAGTTGTCAGAATCAGATGGCAAATCAATCACCGGGCCGTCCCAAGACACATGCGCCCAGCCGCATCCGGCGGAAGCATTCGCGCTGGAAATTCCATTTTTGGCATATTCGCCCGCGGCTGATGGCGCGCACCCGGCAAAACAAGGTTGCGTCGGCGTCAAAGCAAAACCGATTATTACGCTGTTTTGTGGCGGAAAACAAGAAGTTTCGCGCCTGAAATTATGTCCGCAAAATGTCTAATCCGTTCCAGTCAACGTGGTTGGAGCAAGAGTTGGCCGCGGTTCACGCGTTGGAAGCGGCTTGAGGGAGGCGCGTACGCAAAAAATCCACGGGCCGGCGTTTGCCAGCCCGTGGATCACCCACAGCAACCAACCAATCAGCCTCCCGGCGGATTACTCGGCAATCGAGATTTTGCGAGGCTTGACCCGCTCGGAAAAAGGCAACTGAATCGTCAGCACACCCTGCTCGACGTTCGCGGTAATCTTCGTGGCGTCCACCGCGGGATCCAGTTCAAAGACGCGCCGGTAATCGGTGTCCGCAGATTCGCGATAAAGCACCTGGGCCTTCGAATCAGTCCGGTTTCGGCGGCCGAGGATGGTCAGTTGATTTTCTTCCACGGTGATTTCGACGCCGTCGTTGCTGACGCCGGGGATTTCGGCTTCGAGCGTGTAACCATCCTTCGTCTCAATGATGTTGACCGGCGGGGCAACCACCGGCTGCGCCGCGCGGGGCGCTTCCTTCGTTCGAGTTTCTTCTCCATTCGCTACTGTATTCATTGGCAATTCTTTCGTTGATTGGTTCCGACAGGATGAACCCGCCGGGGATTGGTTGGTTAGTTTGCGCTTACCTGGATTTGACGCGGCTTGGCTTCCTCAGCCTTGGGCAACGTGACCGTCAGGACGCCGTCCTTGTATTGCGCGTTGACCTGGTCGCTGTTCACCGATGAGGGAAGGGTGATGGTTCGCTGAAAGCGGCCGACGAATCGTTCGGAGCGCCGGACTTCCGCGTTCTCGACTTTTTCCCCGGACTTGCGCTCGCCAGAAATGCTCAGCGCGCCGTCGTGCAGGGAAACTTCGATGTCCTCCCGCTCCAGGCCGGGAAGTTCGGCTTTGACGATGACGTTGTCCTTGTCCTCATAGAGATCGACCGCCGGGTTCCAAACGCCGAGCAATTGGGAAGTGCGGGACAGTTCGCCAAACGAGCTTTCAAACAGGCGATCCAGCTCATCGCGCAGATTGAAGAGGCGTCCAAACGTGGATCCAACAGTCAATTCCGGTCGTTGCCATCTTGCTAAATAACTCATAATTCAATTCCTTTGTTTGTGTTCATGTCATGTTCTGCCGAAGCTCAAAAAGCTTGGCCCATGCCAACCGATATGGAGGCGCATTTACATTTTGTAACATAATCACAATAAGGCATATACGTTATATCAATGGGGCCTTTTATGACATGCCGAAATGGGACATAATGTCTCACTTCGAGCAATCTTATAGGGCATAATTGTGCCATCATGGCTCTATTGGCCAGCGTTGATTATCGCCCTCTCGCGTCGGCTCCCGATTTTCTAGACTGAAAACCGCAAATGATAAAATCGATTTTGTTCGAGGGTAGAACCAAATGCTTGCAGGCGTCGGGGAAAACGGCAAAATGAAACCAGAAAAATCGGCGTGCCACCCGGCCGGGCGGATGAGAATCTTCAAACCATGAAACAGATTGCGACCATTACAGTGATCGGCGAGGACAAGACGGGCGTGGTGGCGCGGGTCACGGGATTTTTATTCGAGCAGGGGGCGAACATCGAGGGACTGGAGGAGCAGGTGACGCGGAAGGACTTCAGCATGACGATCCAGGCGTCGTGGAAGCAGAAGGCGTGGCATCCCGAGCGCGTAAGAACGGGGCTGGAGGAGCTGGCGTCCGGGTTGGGCATGGAAATCCGGATGCAATGCGTGGAGGCGCACCGGCGTCAGCGTTTCGCGCTGCTGGTGACGAAGGAAAGTCATGTGGCGGAGGCGATGCTGGCGGGTTGCCGGTCGGGACGGCTCAAGGCCGAGCCGGCGGTGGTGATTTCCAACCGGCCGGAACTGGAGGGGCTGGCGAAAAAAAACAAGCTGCCGTTTGTGAAGGTGGACTGGATTGACCGGGCGCAGGCGGAGAAACAGACGCTGGAATTGCTGGCGAAGCACGAGGTTGATTTCGTGGTGCTG
>DATMLG010000547.1:0-8679 GCA_035570675.1 Verrucomicrobiia bacterium
AAGGAATCAGACAGGGTATTGGTTGGCGGAACTTCAGATATTGGAATGGGGGTCAATCCCCTGCTCTTCTTCACAGACACGAAGTGCGGCTCCCGGTCGGGATTTTCCCGCAGCATATTTTGCCCGAGCCAGTAGCATCGCGTTTGTATTGTGTTCTCCGGGTCCTTTAGTTCGTCGTACTGCACGAGAATGTCCTCCCGCTTGTCCGAGTAATAGAGGCGGAGATTGGTGGGATCAGCCGGCTGGTAGTGATGCGCAAAAGTTTTCTGGTCCCAAAGCTCCGAGGTGCAACCGCTGGCAAACACCGACAGGAGGAGCAACGACGCGAACGCGCATCTCTTGGCGGTTAGTGTTTGGAAAAGCGCTTGCATGTAGCGACCATCATTTTGCTCGCATTTGTCTAACGGCCGACCCTTTCGAATGTTAGACCATGCCGAGCTGACAATGTCAACGGCAACACAACCTCATGGCACAGATCTTACGCGGTAAAAGGCCTGCGGTGCGGCGCTCAAATTGTTTATCTTCGCGATTTGACAACTGGCGCAGCATGGTCGAAGGTATCGGCCGCTCGTTTAGTTGAGCATGGAATTGTGAAGGTGAAGGCCGGGACGGAAAGAGGAGGAGAAAGCAACGAATCATGGTTATGGATTGGCGATGGGATTGTATAGTCACGGATCGCGGCCTGGCGGCAACACGCGGGTGCCACCCGAGATCGGCGGCGTCAAGAGTTAGCTGGAGTCATGCTGCAAAACGAGGCGCATTTTATCGACGTAAGTCGTTGATTTCTCACTTAACGCGGCTGCACCAAAATGGTAAAATGAGCGGAAGCTTGTGATGGCAAGAAAGTTACAACCTGAAAATATCGCACCTGGGCAAGTGGCTGATTTTTCAGCGGTTGTCACCATTCTTCAGTTTTTTTCAGCCCATTTCTCAGCCACAAGGAGTTGGTTTCTCGCCGGTTGTGGAATAATCATGGTTTAATTAAATCGCGCGCGAAGATAAAAAATGCGAGTCAAGCCAAAACAACCACGGATGAAGAAAAGAGAGACAATGGATGGATGACGCAGCCGACAAATCAAAAAACTCCGCCGGGCGCTGGTTGAACGCCACGGTGCTGGGCATCGGACTGGCGAGTTTGTTCAGCGATTGGGCGCATGAAACGGCCACGACGCTGCTGCCGCCGTTTCTGGCGTCGCTCGGTGTGGCGGCGGTGTGGCTGGGGGTGATTGAAGGCGTGGCGGACGGATTGTCGAGCGCGGCGAAACTGGCGTCGGGTTTCGGCACGGACCGGCTGGCGCGGCGGAAGCCGGTGGCGGTTGCGGGATATCTTATCACCGCGCTGGGAACGGCGGCGTTCGGACTGGCAACGGCGGCGTGGCATGTGCTGGTGGCGCGGTCGACGGCATGGCTCGGGCGCGGCATTCGCACGCCGATTCGCAAGGCGCTGCTGGCGGGGGCGGTGACGAAGGAAACCTACGGACGCGCCTTCGGGCTGGAGCGGATGATGGACACGCTGGGCGCGATTCTCGGGCCCGCAACGGCATTCGTGCTGCTGCCGCTTTTGAACCACAACTACCGGCGGCTGTTCGCACTAACGCTGATCCCGGGACTGGCCGCCGCGGCAGTGATGCTGTTCCTGGTGAAGGAGCAGGCGCGCAAGCCGGTGGCGCATGTATCGTTCGGGGAAAGTTTGCGGTCGCTGCCGGCGCGATTTAAAAAGCTGTTGGTGGCCGTGGGATTGTTTGGCGCGGGAGATTTTGCGCACAGCCTGTTGATTTTACTGGCAGCGCAAAAGTTGACGCCATCACTGGGAGCCGCCGGCGCGGCGGGAGCGGCCACGGGATTGTATGTGCTGCATAATGTGGTTTACGCGGGTTGCGCGCCAATTGCCGGGCGGCTGGCGGACCGATTCAACAAGGGACGGTTGCTGGCGGTGGCGTATTTGATCGCGGCACTGATGGCGCTGGGCGTGATGCTGCTGCCGATGAATGTCTGGACGCTGGCGCTGATTTTTCTGCTGGGCGGCACCTACATGGGGATGGAGGAAACGCTGGAGGATTCGTTCTCCGCGGAACTGGTCGGCAAGGAACAGCATGGGATGGCGTTCGGCACACTGGCAACGGTCAACGGCATCGGAGACTTTCTATCGAGCGTAGTTGTGGGGCTGCTGTGGTCGGCGTTCGGAACGTCGGTGGCGTTTTCTTACAGCGCGGTGTTGTTTGTTTTGGGGGCGTTGTTGGTGCTACAAACAACGCGGGGAATGGATGCGAAGGGTTGAACAATCCCGATGCCACGCGCGCGGAACAAAGCTTCAAGTATCGAGGACGGTGCGGACTTTTCGGGCAAGGGTCGCCAGGGCGTATGGTTTGGGCAGGAACGTGACGGTGGTGCCGGTGGTTCCCTGGAGACTGGCGACGTCCTCGGTGTAACCGGAACAAAAAATGACCTTGGTTTCAGGAGTCACCCAACGCATGAAATCCGCCAGATCGCGCCCGCTCATTTCGGGCATGACGACATCAGTGACGAGCAGATGAATCTGCCGGGTGCGGTCGGCGTGAATCAAATTCAAGGCCTGGCGGCCATTGTTCGCCGTCAGCACGGTGTAACCAAGCTTGCCGAGCATCGAGGCGCCCAATTCGCGCACCATCGGTTCGTCATCCACGAGGAGAATGGTTTCGACGCCGCGCGGGAGGTCGTCGGACTGGTCAGTTTCGGCAACGGCGGCCAACTGCCCGTTGACGCGCGGCAGATAGACCTTGAAGGTCGTGCCCTGCCCCAGTTCGCTGTAAACGGCGATGTGTCCGCCGCTTTGCTTGACGATGCCATGGCAGGTGGCCAATCCCAGGCCGGTCCCCTTCCCCATTTCCTTGGTGGTGAAGAACGGTTCGAACAAACGGGCCCTGACCTCCGGGGTCATGCCCGTGCCATTGTCGCTGACGGCGAGCATGACATAATCGCCGGCCTCGACCTCGGGCCGCTGGCGGGCGTATTCGGCATCAAGCGTGATGTTGTCAGTTTGCAACGTGAGCTTGCCGCCCTTGGGCATGGCGTCGCGGGCGTTGACAGCGAGATTAAGGATGACCTGTTCGATCTGGCCGGGATCGGCCTTCACACGGCCCAAATTTTGATGTGGAAGCGTGATGAGACTGACATCCGCACCAAGCAACCGCCGGAGCATCTTGTCCATCTCGGCGATGCTGTTGTTCAAATCGAGAACGACGGGCTGGAGCACCTGTTTGCGGCCAAAAGCGAGGAGCTGGCGCGTCAACGCAGCGGCGCGAATGGCGGCCTGCTTGATGCCCGCCGCGTGCCCCTGCTGCGGATCGCCGGGCTTGACCATCATCAACAGCATGTCCGAGTAACCGAGGATGGCGGTCAGGATGTTGTTGAAATCATGCGCGACGCCGGCGGCCAGCTGCCCGATGGCCTGGACTTTCTGGGCCTGCAGAAATTGCTCCTCGAGCCGCTTGCGTTCGGTGATGTCGCGCGAATTAAACACGATGGCGGCCACGACGGGGTCGGCGAGGAGGTTGTTGCCGACGCCCTCGAGGACGCGGTAGGAGCCGTCGCGATGCCGGAAACGGAAGCTCAGCAGCGGGGTGTTGCCCTTGTTGCCAAGCGCCTCCAGAAATGCGTGGGAAACTTGGGGCAGATCCTCCGGATGAACGAAACTGAAGGCGTTCTTTCCGGTGTATTCCGAAGGCTTGTAGCCAAGCACCTTTTCGATCGAGGAGCTTTCGTAGCGGATGACGCCGTCCGGGCCAAGAATGGTGATGAGGTCAAGCGCGCTCTCCGTGAGGCGGCGGAAATAGATTTCACTGCGCTTCAAACCATCCTGGGCCTGTTGCCGTTCGATCACGCGACCGAGTTGCGCACCGAGATGATGCATTATTTTCGCGAGCCGGTCGTCGGGTTCTTCCGCCGGGGGCGAGAAAAATTCCATGACGCCGACGACACCGGGACCGATGAGCAACGGAAAGGCGAAGGCGGTTCTCAAGCCCAGCTCGCCGAGAAGTTTGGCGCCGGGAAAATCAGTCTCCGCGGTGAGGTCGCGGACCCAGGCGGCCTTGCCGGTGCCGAACACCCGGCCAGGCAGGCCCTTTCCCGCGGGCAAACGCGCGGACTGGGTGGCCTTTCTGAATTCCGCAAAACGCTCCGGTTCGGCGGCATGCCAGACATCGAGGGAGACAAATTCCATCGAGTCATCCTCCGCCTGAAGATAAACGTGGCCGAGCGGCCATCCGGTGTGCGCCGCCACCTGGTCCAACGCGATTTGCATCGCGTCTTCGACGTGCGTGGCCTGGTTCGCGGCGATGGTGATGGTCTGGAGCAATTCCACGCCGCGCTGGCTGCTGGCCAGTTCACGCGTGAGCCGCGCAACGGAAGATTCGGCGGCAAGGCGGCCCTGACGCTCGAGCTCGAGAATAACTTGTTGCCGGGCCGGCTCGGTGACGTCTGGATTCGGATGCAACATGGGTCAGTTCGTGTTTTGATCAAGGATGGCACGAACGCGGCCGGCATGCCCCATTCCCGAACACACCCTGGCTTCTGTACAAGAATCAAGGTGTCTAGGCGATTGCCAGCATTGTCTCAAAAAAGTGACATCTCTTACTTCGACCGCAGGCCGTTTCCACGGGTTCTCCATCTCAAACACGGAAAAAGGCCCTGTTTCAATGCCCGAAAGCGTTGGTTGGCACGGGTTTTGCCCGTCTCCCATGGCATGAATAGTATTACTAGAAAGCGTCTTGCTCACAGTCTGGGCGTGGTCGGAGCAGTTTCCATGCTTGCCCTGTGGAACACTCCCGCAAAAGCGAATGGAATTTACCGCGACGGCGTCGGCGCCCGATCCGTGGCCATGGGCGGTGCAGATGTGGCCTGGGCGGATGATCCGTTGGGTGCCATGGGCGTCAACCCCGCCGGCCTCGGTTTTCAATCTTCCGCGGGATTGAATCTTGGAATGATTGGCGGCTCCGTGAGCGGACATTTTGAAAAACAGGGCATCAGCGACGGCAGTTTGGATCAGACGCTGAATGTGCTCCCGGAAGGGGCGTTTGCGATGCCCGTCGGAAAGCTGCCGGTGACGGTTGGAGTGGCGGTGGTTCCGGATGCGCTGATGTCGGCGAACTGGCATTACACTGATCCCCCGGGCGGGTTGGGTGGGGTATCGTATGGTTACCAGGGAAACAAATCGGTCATTGGTGTGCTGCGCACTGCGCTGGGTGTCGGGGTGGCGCTGGGAGACAAGTGGTCATTGGGCGGAAGCCTGGGAGTGCTCTACAACCAAAACGAATTGATCACACCCTATGTTTTTCAAACCCAGCCGACGCTCCAGGGCGCAAAAACGCTGCTGAACCTGAGCACCAGCGGCTGGGGTGTGAACGGGCAGTTTGGCGTGCTTTTTCGGCCGATCGACGCATTGCAGTTCGGGCTGACTTATACGACGTCATCGACGATTTACAGCACGGGTGAGGCAGACGGCAACGCCGGCACCCAATTCGGCGCGCCGGGAGCAGTTCCGTTCCACTATGATGCGGAAGTGGACAACACTTTTCCGCAGATGGTGTCAGGCGGCGGCTCGTGGAAATTTTGCCAGGATTGGCGGCTGGCGCTGCAAGTGGACTGGATTGACTGGGCGGGGGCGTTCAACACGCTGCCGGTGAAATTAAGCAATGGCAGCAATCCGGCCGTGAATGGAATTGTTGGTTCCAGCTCCTTGAATGATAATGTTCCATTGAACTGGCGGGATGAATTTGTGTTCCGCGGCGGATTGGAATACGCCATCACGACGAATATCATGCTGCGCGGCGGTTATTCGTACGGCCAAAGCCCGGTCCCGAGCGAAACGCTGACGCCCTTGACGGCGGCGATCACGCAAAGCGCGGTGAGCGCGGGTATTGGCTGCCACTGGAGCCGTTATCAACTGGACCTGGCATATGAGTATGATCTGCCCACGGAGCGGAGCATCGGCACGAGCAGCCTGTTTTCCGGTGAATATTCAAACAGCACGATCAAGGTCGGCATTCAATGGATCGCGTTGACGGCAGGGATCAGGTTTTGATGTCTCAGGCCTTCGTTTCCCCGAGGACCAGCAACCGCTTGAATTGCGTCTCATCCAGCGGACTGACCGAGAGCCGGGAATGACGCACGAGGAGAATGTGCTTGAGGATGGCGTCGGTTTTTATGGCGTCCAAGGTGATCGGCCTGACGAAGGGCTTGACCGGCGCCAAATCCACCGCCGACCAGTCGCCTTCCTTGGCGGTGGGGTCCGGATAAGCCTCCCGTTCCACGCGCGCAAGACCGACCACCTGTTTCTCAGTCACGCTGTGGTAGTAAAACACCGGGTCGCCCTTCTGCATCGCGCGCAGATTGTTCCGCGCCTGATAATTTCGCACGCCCGTCCAGGCGGTCTTGCCGTCCTTCACAAAATCCGCCCACGAGTAGGCGTCCGGTTCCACTTTCACGAGCCAGTATTTTTTCGCCATAAAAGAAATTATTTCCGGGCCAAGTTTAGCGTGTGCCCGAACATCAGGCCATCACGAAAATATTCCCGCGCTCAAAATCCCTGTTTCACGCCGTGCATGCCTGTGGCAAGATGGTTACCAATGGATCTTTCGGCAAACCTGAACCGCATCCACGAGCGGATGAACGCCGCCTGCGCCCGCGCGGGCCGGGCGCCGGAAGCCGTCACTTTTCAGCCGGTCAGCAAGGGCCGGCCGCCGGAAGCCGTGCAGGCCGCCGCCGCGTTGGGACTGACCAGTTTTGGCGAAAACCGGGTGCAGGAGGCAAAAATCAAGATTGGCCAGTGCCCGGGAAACTTGCGCTGGCATTTGATCGGCCATTTGCAGTCCAACAAATGCCGTGACGCGGTGCATTTTTTCGAAATGATCCAGAGCGTGGACAGCCTGGCGCTGGCGGAGGAAATTGACAAGTGGGCGGACAAATCGGCCAAGATCATGCCCATCTTGATTGAGGTGAACGTCGCGGGCGAATCGAGCAAATTCGGCTATCCGCCGGAGCAATTGCTGGCGGAGTTGCCGCGCGTCAATGCGCTGCGGAAGATTGAGATTCACGGCCTGATGACCGTCGCGCCTTGGGCGGCCGACCCCGAAAAGGTTCGCCCGGTCTTCCGGCGGCTGCGCGAGCTTAAGACTGAATGCGAGCAAATCCTCGGGGCGCCGCTCCCGCACCTGAGCATGGGCATGAGCGGGGATTTTGAAGTTGCCATCGAGGAAGGCGCGACCATCATCCGCCTCGGCACGGCATTTTTTGGACCGCGGTCCACGGCAAAAAGGGCGTCCACGCCGGGAGGCGAAGCACAGGATGCTTTTTAAGTTTAAATTGTGTGACTTGGAGGCTATGTTGACGCAGTGACTGTTGAAACGTTTAAACAGGAATTGGCCGAGGCCGTCAGAAACTACGACAAGTTCGTGGTGTGTCTGGAGAAAACGCCCGACCAGTTCGAGGCGTCCTTGGTGTCGCTGATGAACAAGGCCATCAAGGCCTATGAGACGCGCGGGCCAAATCTTCGCCACGGCATCGCCCTCGACAAACAGGTGACCATCATCCTGAGCCAGACCGAGGAAGAGCGGCCCTTGTGCGGGATTTATTTCAACCTCCACTCGCCCTACCAGAAACAGGTCGCGGCGAAGAGTGCGCCCGCCTCCAAATAAAATCGTCCCGGCTGAACAGCGTAAACAGGCTTGCGCTGGCCGGCCTTACTTCATCCGGATCTCGTCGCCCAGCGCGGCCTCGCCGGTGACGATGTCCGCCGCCGTATTATCATCCTGCTGCGGAGCGGTGACCTTGACCTCGCCGACTTTCAATCCATGCCGGTAAACATACAAGACCTGCCCCACCGGCGGCATGCTGCCGACGGGAAAAGTGAGGATGACAAAACGCGCCGCTGAATTGACCCGCGCCACGGTTCCAGTCGGGGTCGTGTCGGGGGTGACGATGAGCGGTGAACCGCCGCTGTTCGTGCCGAGGGACGTATCAGGCGCGGTGGGCGTGGGATACGTCACGGTTGAAGGCGTGCTTTTCGTGAACCACCCGCAACCGGTCGCCGTCAAAACAACGACCAGCAGGCAAGGCAGCATTCTCATCATGCCAGAATTAGAATCTCTTCCCCGACCGAGGTCAACGCTCAAATCGCCCGCAAAAATCAATTTTGCCCGCATTCAGGCCGCTGCCGGATGCTTTTCAAGCCGCGCTTTCGGTGATGATGGTATCTGCATGCTCGTATGCCGGCGCGCAGCAGCATAGAAGCCGCAGTGTTTCTGCGCCGGTGTTCCAAAGCTTGTGTCGTTGGCCGGGCGGAATGGCAATGGCGTCCCCCGGCTTCACGTCGCGGATTTCGCCTTCAATCCGCATGCGACCCGTTCCGGCGTTGATGAAATAAATCTCCTCGGCCTTCGGATGGTAATGTTCCTGGGTGCTGCCGCCCGCCGGGATGCGCGCCTCCGCGAGGCTTTGATTGCGGATCGCCGAATTGCGATGCGCCAGCAGCTCCCGGATTTCCGACCCGTCCTTGGTGATAAACGGAACCATGTCCGACAAATTCTTGATGTCCATGCCAAATCCTTTATGGCATTCCGGCCAATCCCGCAATCCCAACCGTCCCCTGCCCTCGCCCAACCTTCAAGAATCTGTGCGACTCACTCGGCCGGAACCCAGCGCGGG
>DATMLG010000548.1:0-4726 GCA_035570675.1 Verrucomicrobiia bacterium
CACATACAAAGCGCTTTTCGGGTCCACGACCACCCGGATGCCGCCCGTCTCCACGAGGATGTCGCGGTTTGCCGGGCCGTCCTGCAGGTCCATCTTGTATTGCAGCCCCGAGCAGCCGCCGCCCACCACCGCCACGCGCAACACCCCCTGGGCCCGGCCCTGCCGCGTCAGCAGCGACGTCACCTTTTTCGCGGCGCTGGCCGTCACCTTGATCAACCGCTCGTCGCCGACGCGAAACTTCGTCGCCGTCTCCGTGCTGGTGGTGGTGTTGGCAATCATATTGACGCCCTGCAACGTAGCTTCGTTCCCTCCCACAGTCAACGCGTTCATTTGCGTCCTAGTTCGACTTGCACCGAACCGGCGATGCGGGCATGGTTGCGGCCAGGTTTGAAGATGACAATCTCCTGAAATTTAATTCCATGAAAACCCGCGAAATCATTCATAACGTCACCATCAATGCCCCGCAAAGCGGGGTCTTCGACGCCTTGATGGACTCGAAGAAGCATTCACAGTTCACCGGTGTCCCGGCCCGGATCAGCAAAAAGGTTGGCGGTGCCTTCACCTGTTACGACGATTACATCGAAGGCTTCAACTTGGAGGTACAGCGGCCCAAGCTGATTGTGCAGGCGTGGAAATCAAAAAACTGGCCGCGCGAAACGTGGTCCGTCGTCACGTTCAAGCTCGCAAAACTCGCCGGCGGCAAAACCAAGTTGTCCTTCCATCAGGTCGGTGTGCCGTCCAGCGATTTCAAGGCGAAGAACAAGGGCTGGGACACCCATTACTGGCAGCGGCTGAAAAAGTTTCTTGAAAAAGCTTAGGCGATGCGGAGCCTTAAGAAATCACTTTGCCGCCACCACTTCCAACTTGGCCTTGCCGCGGATGTCCCGCGAGGAACTGCCGACCAGCAATTCATACGCGCCGGGTTCCACCACGAATCCGCGCGTCTTTACGTCCCAGAACGCCAGTTGTTCCGCCGTCAGCGTGAGTTTGACCGTTTTGGTTTCACCCGGATCCAGCACCACGCGCAGAAAGCCCTTCAGCTCCTTGGGTGGTTGCGGCACGCTGCTTTTCACGTCATGCACATAGAGCTGCACGACCTCGTCGCCCGCGCGATTGCCCGTGTTTTTCACCTCCAGGCTCACCGTCGCCTCACCGTCCGGCGGGATTTCGGCGGGTGAAACCAACGGCTTGCCGTATTTGAATTCCGTGTAACTCAGCCCGTGCCCGAAGCAGAATTCCGGCTCGACTTCCTTCGCGTCATAGCCGCGATAACCCACAAAAATGCCCTCGGTGTAGGGAGTCTTGTTGTTCGCCGACAAATGATAATAGGGCGCGGACGGATTGTCCTCGAACTTCTTTTCAAATGTTGCCGGCAGCCTGCCCGATGGGTTCACGTCGCCGAACAAAACTTCCGCCACCGCCTGCCCGACAAATTGTCCCGGATACCACGCCTCGATCACCGCCGGGGTTTTGTCCAGCCAGCCCGCCCACGCCACGCCGCCGCCGGAACTAATCACCACAATCGTCCGATGATTCACCGCCGCGACCGCGTGGATGAGATTCGACTGTCCGGCCGGCAAATCGAATGGCCTGTCCTTTCCCTCGGATTCCAGCGACGCGTTGAAACCCGCGCACACGACAACGGCGTCCACCTGTTTCGCCAGTGCAACGGATTCAGTCAGGTTCGTGCTCGTAAACACCTTGATCCCGCTGCCCGCCTCCCGCGCAATGCCGTCGCGGATGCTGACGTACTCGAAGACACGCGGAAACGCGCTGCCGCCCCCGCAATAAACCTGCCGGGCCGCATTCGGGCCGACGACCGCGATGGATTTGATGGACTTCCGCTCCAGCGGGAGCGCATGCCGGTAATTTTTCAACAGCACAATGGCCTCGCGCGCGCCTTCCAGCGCGACGCGCGCGTTGTCCGGATCATTGCGCGGAATCGTGTCCAGCGCCTGCGGCCGGTCCAGAAAGCCCGCGGCAATGATCGTCCGCAAAATATGCCGCACCTTGTCGTCAATAACGGCTTGCTTCAACTGCCCGTTGGCAAGGGCCTTCGTCATGGTGGCGCGATTCATGTAGGTGCCGCGCGGCATTTCGAGGTCGAGCCCGCCGTTGAGGGCCAGGAGGCCGTTGTGGACCGCCGACCAGTCGGACATCACAAAACCATTGAATCCCCAGTCCTTTCTGAGCACCTGGTTCATCAAATAATCGTTTTCCGCGCAATGCACGCCGTTCAGTAGGTTGTAGGAAGTCATCACACAACCGACACCGCCGTCCTGCACCGCCGCCTTGAACGCCGGAAAATAGATTTCTTCCAGCGTGCGCTCGTCCACCTCCGAGCTGATGCGGTTGCGGTCCCATTCCTCGTTGTTGCAGGCGAAATGTTTGATCGTCGCCAGCACGCCCTGCGATTGAATCCCCTTTATTTCCGGCGCCACCAGCGTGGCCGCGAGAAACGGGTCCTCGCCCATGTATTCGAAATTCCTGCCGCAAAGCGGCGACCGGTAAATGTTCACCGCCGGCCCGAGCAGAATGTTCACGCCGCGCGAACGGCAATCGCGCCCAAGCGCTTCGCCGATTTCCCGCGCCATGTTCGTGTCCCACGTCGCCGCCAGCGCGATGCCGGCCGGATACGCGGTGGTCGGGCCGTCGTTGCGCGCGGCCATCGGCCCGTCGGACATCTTGATCGCCGGCAGGTTCAATCGTGGGATTGCGCGGATGTAAAAATTATTCGTCCCGCCGATGTACGCCATTTTTTCGTCCGGCGTCATTTGCGACAAGAGGTCTTCGGCCCGTTTTTCAGCGGGCGGCGGCGGCGGTTCACCTCCGGCCAGAAAATTGGGGCTTGTGCCGTTGGAGTCGTCCGCGGCGCGGAGCGATGGCACAAAACCCGCCGCGAGCAGGGCGGCGGCGAGGAACAGCAGGCGGCGTGTTCTTATTTTGTTGTTCTTCACAACCCCAGTTTTTTGAACCGGCTTTTGATTTGTTTGAAATGAAAATCCAGATTGCAAAGGCGGTCCAGTTCGGCGCGGGAGAGATACCGGGCGACGTCGGGATCGGCGAGCAGTTGCGTTTTGAAATCGGCGTCGGTGTTTCCGGCGTGCTTGGATTGCCAGGTCTTCATCGCGTTGCGCTGGACCAGTTCGTAGGCGGCCTCGCGGGTCAATCCCTTGCGGATGAGCGCGAGCAGCACGGTCTGCGAATTCCACATGCCGAGCGTCAGCGCCAGGTTGCGTTTCATGTTTTCAGGATAAACAATCAGGCCCTCCGTCAGCTTTGTCAGTGTGACGAGCATGTAATCCAGCAGCGTGCAGGAATCGGGAAAAATGATGCGCTCGACGGAGCTGTGGCTGATGTCCCGCTCGTGCCAGAGGGCGACGTTTTCCAGCCCGGCCACGGCGTTGCCGCGCAACACGCGCGCCAGCCCGGTCAGGCGTTCGCCGGTGATGGGATTGCGCTTGTGGGGCATCGCGCTGGAACCCTTCTGGCCGGGCGCGAAAAATTCCTCCGCCTCCAGCACTTCCGTGCGTTGCAGGTGGCGGAATTCCACCGACCAGCGTTCGATGCTTGCGCCGACGAGCGCAATCGTCCCGATGAATTCCGCGTGCAGGTCACGCTGAATTACCTGCGTGGCAATCGGCGCGGGGCGCAGCCCCAGCTTGCGGCAGACGAAAGCCTCCACGGACGGCGGCAGATGCGCGCCCGTGCCCACCGCGCCGGACAGCTTGCCCACGGCGGCGGATTGTTTGGCCGCCTCCAGCCGAGCCAGCGCGCGGCCAAATTCATCATGCATCAGCGCCAGCTTCAAACCAAACGTTGTCGGCTCCGCATGAATGCCATGGCTGCGGCCGATCATGGGGGTGAACTTGTGTTTGCGCGCCTTGGCGGCAATCACCTTGCGCAAGGCCTTGACGTCCGCGATGAGGATGTCCGCCGATTGCGCCATCTGCACGGCAAAAGCGGTGTCTCCGATGTCACTGCTGGTCAGCCCGAAATGGAGCCAGCGGCTGGCGGGCGCGCCGATATTTTCGGCGACGTTGGTGGTGAAGGCGATGACGTCATGGTTCAGGGTGCGCTCGAGTTCCTTGCAGCGTTCCAGCGTGAAGGCGGCGCGGGCCTTGATTTGCGCAAAATCCTTTTTTGGAACAAGGCCCAACCGCGAGAGCGCCTCGCTCGCGAGCAACTCCACCTGCAGCCAGATTTCCAGCTTGCGCTGTTCGCTCCAGATTTCCCGCATTTCAGGCCGCGAATAACGTTGAATCATGGCGCCATTTTAAAACGGCGCGGGCGCGGCGTCGAGGCTTGAGTGCCGGAAAAGCGGGCAGGGGCGGGTCAGCGCTTGGACATCTTGGAGCGGGCGGCTTGGAGGATCTGGCGTTCGCGGTCGGTGAGGCTCTGGATGCCGTGCGCGGAAATCTTGTCCAGAATCGGATCCACTTCCTGGCTGATGAATTCGCCCGAGGGAAGCTCGGGCGTTTCCGCTGATTTCGTCCGGCGCGGTTTTTCATCTGGAGAAAATCCTTTTTGGGCACGAGGCCCTGGGCGCAGAGGGCCTCGCTGGCGAGCAGTTCGATTTGCAGCCAGATTTCGAGCTTGCGCTGCTCGGTCCAGATTTCCCGCATTTCCGTCCGCGAATAACGTTGAATCATGTGTCAATTAAAAAGGAAAAGGGGGGAATGCAAAAGGGAATTCCAACAGGAGTAAACTGAGGGAACCGTGAGGT
>DATMLG010000549.1:0-14983 GCA_035570675.1 Verrucomicrobiia bacterium
TCGGACAACGCGCATCTGCATAAGGATGCGCCGCCGCATGGAGGCACCGCGGTGGCGCTGGGAGAAGATTACAAACTGGAGCTGGTGCTGGATGCGCCGGCGGGGAAGCTCGATGCTTATGTCTTTGACGGTGAATTTGAGAATTTTGTGCGTATCGCAATGGAATCTTTCGAAGTGACCGCCCGTCTGCCGGGCCGCGAGGAGGTCCTTGCCTTCAAGGCCGTCCCCAACACCGCGACCGGCGAAACCGTGGGAGACACGTCCATGTTCGAAACCCAGGCGGACTGGCTCAAGACTCAACCATCCTTTGATGGCGTGCTGAAACAAGTAACCGTGCGGGGAAACAGCTTTTCGAACGTCGTCTTCAATTTTCCGAAAGGAAACGAGACCAATGAAAATAAAAATTGATTCGGCAATTGGACGCGTCCCAAGCCGGCCATTTAGCGCGCTCGTTGGAGCGGGGCTGGGTTTGCTGATGATTTTCAGCGGTGCGGGATTTGTCCGGGCCCAGGCGGCAAGCAGCGGCGCGGTACACGGGGATTCAATTGGGCCACCGGTAAACAATTCGGCTGCTGCGGCGACCGCTCCGCCGCCGTTTGGTGTGACCAATTTTTCGGCCGCCGCCATCGCGAAAGCTTCAAGTTCAGACACTGCTGGGTTTGACAAGTTGGCCGGCTTTCCCTTCAAGGTGAGCGATGACATGATCATCGGCACCGGCGATGCTCAGGCCAATTCCCGGGAGATCGCCACGCAGATCCCGCCGTCGGTCAAGGCCTTGAATGAGAAGGAAGTTTCCATCACCGGTTTCATGTTGCCCACCAAGGTGGATGACGGAAAGACCACCGAATTCCTTCTCCTTAAAAACCAGTCCATGTGCTGCTACGGCCTGACGCCAAATCTCAACGAATATGTGTCTGTCAAGCTGGCGGGGCAGGGTGTCAAACCCGTCATGGATCGCTTGATTACCGTCAGCGGCAAATTGCACGTCGGCGAGATGCGCCAGAGCCGCCTGCTGGTCGGACTCTACGAGTTGGACGGCGAGAAGGTGGACGCATCGGCCGAACCCTGACCGGTCAAGCTTTGCCTGACGCCACATAAATCCGATGAACCTGGAAACCAACAGTTCTGACCGGCAAACGAGCCTTGCCCGAAGCCGGTGCGTCCGGCCCGCGTCCATGTTGGCGATGCTTGTTTGCGCCGGTGTGCTCTTGGCGGTTGCTGACCAAAGCGCGCCCGCGCAGCCGCCCGCGGTTCCGGTTGTGCAAGGCGAGTTGATCGGTGCGCCGCTAAAATCAAACGCATCGCCGACCGCTGTTTCCTCCGCGTCCCAACCGGCCGCCGCTCCGGTGGCTGCCAAATCCGGTGATTATTTGCAGGTCGGCTTTGACAAGCTTGCGGGTTTTCCCCTGCGGCTCCATTGGGTGCTGGTTGATCCCGTAAGAATCAAGGGTGTGCAATCAATGATGGGCGATGTCCCGCCCGACATCAAATCACTGGATCAAAGCAGAATCGCCGTGCGCGGTTTCATGCTGCCGCTCAAACTTGAGGACGGGAAGGTTACGGAATTTTTTCTGCTGCGCACCCAGGCGCGGTGCTGTTATGGGCTGCCGATTCAGATGAACGAATTGTTGACCGTCCACATGGCCAAACCCGGCGTCAAATCCATCATGGACCAGCCGGTGACCATCTACGGGCGGCTGCACGTCAGTGAAAGCCATGACGACACCGGCGCGTTAACCAGCATTTATACGCTGGACGGCGACAAGATGGATGAGCCCGCGGACCTTTAGCGATTCATTGGAAATCGCGTTCGCAAAATCGCCGTGTGCCGCAATGCGTGAGAACGGCTTCTTCGTCGGGATCTACGCCTTGAACGCGGATAAGATCACCGGCCTGACGGATTGGCCGGTGGCCCGTTAAAAAATGCTTAAAGTGTGTCTGCAATAATTCCGATGATATTACTTGTCATGGCCGGGCGTGGATGATTTATTCCACACGGGTCAACCGCATGAGCCGAAATCTCAAATTCGGAACGGTGTTCAGGAAGGCGTCCGCCGTCCTGCTCTGCGCGATGGTTTTGTTTCTTGCCGCCCTCGCGGCCAGCCCTTCGCTTCATGAATGGCTGCACCATGACGCGAATGAACCTGACCATGATTGCGCCATTACGCTGTTTGCGCACGGGCAGGTCAACGCGACCACGATTGTCCCGGTCATGGCGGTTGTCGCCGCCCTCTTTGGCGGGGTTGCGCTGCTCGCCAGAACTTTTGAACTGGCTTCCGCCGACTACCGTTTCTCCCCCAGCCGCGCTCCGCCGCGCTGATCTTCTCATTTCGTAGTTTCATCAGGTGCAGAGGCGTGTTCCCACGCGCCGGTTCTGCATCACCCATGGCCCGATAAAACAGAAGTGAAATAATTTTATGAACCATTGTGTCCGCAAATATGAAAACCAATTTTTGTCAGCGTCAGAATCAGTTTGTCCGTTTTAGAATTCCAGCAAACAAACAGCATTATTATCAAATGGCCATTTGCCTGGTGGCCATGGCCTGCTGCGGCGTGGCCGCGGCCCAGACCAACAGCCCGGCAAGCCAGACCAATAGTCCGGCGGCCCAGACAGGCAGTCCACCCGGAGACACATCCGCGACCAATTCCGTCACCTTGACCAATGTGACCAAGTTGGAGGACGTGACCGTCATTGGCAACCTGGACCGGGCCCGCAGCTCGATCATGACCGAAACCGGCTCAACTGCGTACGGCATCAACAAAGACCAGATTCAAAATGTGTCACAAGGGGACAATGCGCCGTTCAGTCAGGTCATCCTGCGCGCGCCGGGTGTGGCCCAGGATTCGGCAGCCAACGGGGACCTGCACGTTCGCGGGGAGCATGCCAACCTGCAATATCGTATCAACGATGTGTTGCTGCCGGAAGGCATCTCGGGTTTCGGGCTGGAACTTGATCCAAGATTCGTGAACAGCCTGCAGCTCATTACCGGCTCATTGCCGGCGGAATACGGCTTCCGCACCGCCGGCGTCGTGGATATTCAGACGAAAAGCGGCACGTTTGCAAACGGCGGCGAAGGAGAAATATATGGAGGCAGTCATGACACGATCCGGCCCAGCTTCGAGTTGGGCGGCTCGGAGGGAAAGCTGAACTACTTCGTTGACGGCAGCTACGAGCATAACGCGCTGGGGATTGAGAATGTGACCTCCAACACCCAAGCAATCCACGACGACACGGATCAATTCAAGGCGTTCACATATCTGTCCTATATTCTGGACGATACGAGCCGGGTCAGCGTCATGGGCAGTGTTTCCTACGCCAATTTTCAAATTCCCATTGACCCCAATCAGCAGCCGGTTTCGACCCAGGGCGATGGCAATCCGTGGGTGCCGGGAACCTTCACTCCGACCGACCTGAACGACAATCAAAACGAGCAGAATTATTACGGCGTTGTTGCCTACCAAAAGTCGGCGGGCAACTTTAACCTGCAAGTGGCCGGGTACGGGCGGGAGAGCAGCGCGCATTATGTGCCGGAAAATTCGACGGCCACACTCTTTTACAACGGCGGCGTGGCCTCGGAGGAGTATCGCATCCTCCGCTCCGGCGGGTTCCAAGCGGACGCCAGTTACGAACTGGGCGACAAGCACACCATTCGCGGAGGGGTGATGACGCTGTACGAATCCGTCTCGGCTGACACCGTAACTGCGGTGTTCCCGGTGGATGGCGCCGGTAATATAAGCGGTCCGCAGCAAAACATTGACCAGGAAAACGAGCCGCACGCCCTGTTTGCCGGCGGCTATTTGCAGGATGAATGGAAGATCCTGTCCGGGGTGACCATCAATTACGGGGCGCGGTTTGATTATTATGGCTCATCATCCGACAACGAAAGCCAGGTCAGCCCGCGAGCCAATATCGTCTGGCAGCCGTTTGATGCGACCACCCTGCATGCGGGTTATTCGCGCTATTTCACGCCACCGCCGCTCGAAACCGTGCCGGGGCAGAACATCACGGAATTCAACGGCACCTCCGGGGCGTCCGCCGTCACCACCGCCGACCCGGTCAGGGCCGAGCGCGCTAATTATTATGACGTTGGCATTACCCAGAAGCTTCTGCCCGGATTGCAGGTCGGGCTGGACGCTTACTATAAAACCGCCCAAAACCAGCTCGATGATGGACTGTTCGGGCAATCGCTCATTCTCTCGTCTTTCAACTACACTCAAGGAAAGGTTGGAGGCGTGGAATTCACGGCGAGCTACACGAAAGGCGGATTCTCATCATACGCGAACGTCGCCGTCTCGGATGCACAGGGCAAAGGGGCGCAATCGGCGCAATTTCTGTGGCCGGACCAGGCGGTTGTGAACTACGTCAATAACAACTGGATTTATCTCGACCACGATCAAACCGTCACCGCCTCGTTCGGTGCAGCCTACACCTTCAACGAAACGGCTGCTTGCAGCACGCGCACCTATGTGGATGCGCTTTTCGGCAGTGGCTTGAGACAGGACAGCACCACAACGATTGATGGCACGCCAAACGGCGACCCAATTCCAAACGGCGCAAGTGTGCCGAACTATTACACGGTGAACCTGGGCGCGGAGCAGACGTTCCATCTGAACCAGAGCCAGGCTCTAAAAGCGAGGTTGGATATCGTCAATGTCACCGACAACAGCTACGAGCTGCGCAGCGGCACGGGCGTGGGCGTCAATGCGGCCCAGTGGGGGGCGCGGCTCGGCATCTTCGGTTCCATCAGTTATGTTTTCTAGGCGGACCAGGGCCGCATGAACATCATGGATGCAAATCGAACATCGCCCGGGTACGAGTTGAAAGACGAGCTGGCCCGGTATTGTCTGCCTCAGACAAGCCGGGACCCGAACCGGAAGCTCGCCTGGGTGAATTCGATTTGCATCCTTTTCCTCATCGTCGGCGTGGCTGGCGCGAAACGGGGCTCCATCGCGCTCCGGCCGCCGCCGCCGCTTCCGGCAGAAATGGTTCCAGTGTTTGTTGAACCGCCGCCACCGCCGCCGGCATCTGAAGAAACACAAAAAGAAGAGCCGAAGGAAGTGAAAGCAGAAACGCCGAATGTGGTGGTGGCCGTGCCGGATTCGCCTGCTGTTTTATTTTCGGTGCCGACCATTGCCAACGTGCTGGCACCCAGCGGCGTTCCGACTACGCCGCCTCTGAACCCCACGCGGCCGGTCGAGACGTTGCACAACCGGCCCATCACGCTGATCAATTCGGGCGGCTACGAACGTCCGTCGCCGGATTATCCCGCGTTTTTTCAGGATCGCGGCGAGCATGGGGCGGTGACGCTGCTGATCACCGTGGACCAGAGCGGCATCGTTACGGACGTCAAGGTGGCCCGTTCGTCCGGCTTTCCTGATCTGGACGAATATGCACTGAAGCACGTGAAGAAGCATTGGATCATTCCACCGGCGGAAGGCAACCAGCTTTTCGAAACCACCATCAATTTTGTGCCATGAGAACACACCGTCCAAATCAATTCATCAAACAAGTTAAGAAACAAACCCCAAAACCCTGATTCACATGCTCGCAAACATTGTCCTTCAATTCTTCCTAAGAGGCGGCCCCGTGATGTGGCCGATATTGATTTCTGCGTTCGTGGCCGTCGCCGTCGTGGGCGAGCGCGCGCTCTGGTGGTGGCGTGAGAGCCGCCGCCGCGATCCGCAAAAAATGGAGCAGATGCTCGCCGCGCTGGAAAACAACGACGTCGCCGCGGCGGTGAGGATATCCGGCGATTCGGAAGACCCGGTCATCCGGATGGTGCATCGTGGTTTGAACCATGTGCATACCTCGATGGAGGGCGCTTTGCAACTGGCCGCGGGCATCGAGCTGGAGCGCGCCGGTCGGTTTCTAACGGTAATGGACACGTTGGTTACGCTCGGGCCGCTGCTGGGTTTGCTGGGAACCGTGACCGGGTTGATGGGCACCTTTCTCCATCTCGGCAACGAGGAACTCGCGGTGGCCAGCGTCACCGGCGGCATCGGCCAGGCGCTGATTGCCACGGCTTGCGGCCTGGGCATTGCCATCTTTGCGCTGATACCTTTCAATTTTTTCAACGCGAGAGTCGCGCGGTTGCAGTTCGAACTGGAGACCGCGGCCTCGAATGTCGAGGTCATGATCAACGCCGCCAGAGATTCCGTACCTGTCGCATCGTCGAAATGAAACTGCCCTCGCCAGTCCGGCGCAAGCATTCGCGGATTGAAATCATTCCGCTGATTGACATCATGTTTTTTCTGCTCGCGTCGTTCATGATGGTCAGCCTGCAACTCGACCGGACGCAGAACATCAAGGTCAACCTGCCGGAGGCAACACAGGCGCAGCATGATTTCAAGCCGGACATGATCAACATCGCCGTGGACAAGGCGGGCGCGGTCTGGCTGGAGAAAAAAGAAATTACACTGCCGCAACTCGCCACAGTAATGAGCAACCGCTTCCGGCTGGACACCAACCTGCCGGTTTACATCAGCGGCGACCGCGACACGCTGCATGGCGCGATGGCGGACGTGCTGCAAATCGTTCATGACGCGGGCGTGCAGAAGGTGGCATTCATGGTCGGCGGCGAAACGCAAACCAACAACCTTCAATGAAGATACGTTCGCCATTGGTGCGCCGGAAGACGCGCCTGGAAATCATTCCGTTGATAGACATCATGTTTTTCCTGCTGGCGTCGTTCATGATGGTCAGCCTGCAAATGCAAAAAGTCCGCACGCTCAAGGCCGCCCTGCCGCGCGCGACCTTGGCAACTTCAGCGACAAAGCCCGGCACCATCAACCTGAACGTGGACCGGTTCGGGCAGGTGTCGGTGGACCGGAAGGCAAGGTCGTTTCCGGAATTGTTTACTCTGCTGACGAACCGTTGCAGCGTGGACGCGAGTGTGCCGGTTTTCATTACCGGCAGCCGCGAAGCGACGCACGGGTCCATGATGTACGTTTTGGATTTTGTGAAACGGGCCGGCATCCAGCGTGTGGCCATCTCGGTCAAGGCGGATGACGGGCAACACTAATCAAACATGAAAAACTCTCACCAAAACCTGCTGATTGCCCTGGCGCTCTGCCTTTGCGCATTGTGTGCCTGGCAATGGTACGGGCAGACCGTCCAGCGCACGGAGTTCGACAAGCTGAACGCCATAGCCAATCAAAAGTCGGCGCTCATTCAGGATTACACGAATTCCATCGGTACGATGCAGCATCAGATTTTCGAGATGGACACAAGCGTCAAGGAATTGAAGGGCACCATCGCCACCAACGACCAGGCCATCCTTGCGCAAAGGAAGGAGCTTAATCAATTGGACTCGGAAAACATCTCGCTCACTAATGACATAGCCCAATACAAGCAGGCCGTGGATACGTTGGAAGCCCGGCTAAAGGACGCCTACGACAGCATCAGGAAGCAGAACGACGCGCTCAAGCAACTGGCGGGCGAGCGGGATGAGTTTGTGAAGAAGTACAACGACCTCGTGATTGAGCGCAACACCATCGTCAGTAATTACAACGACTTGGCAGCGCGGTTCGAGAAGCTTCAGTCTGGCGCGAGCAAGTAATACAAAGTAAGCGTTTGATAATCAGTCTGTTGCAATAATCCGAAAAGGCCGGCTGTGTCAGTGGCCGGCAAATAATTCCAAGTAGGTTTTTGTGCTTAAAAGGACGCGTAAAATCCTTAAGTTTTTGTAAGAAAACGCTTGTGAAATATTTCACGATGGGGCACCTTCTCCCCCGCCTTAAGCCGTCAGGCGAATCATGACCGGGGATTGGTGTCTCCGGAAATTAAAGGCATTTTGAGTCGCAATGCGTTTTGTAAAAGTAATTCTAATGTTGCTGCTGCTGGGTTTCGCCCCGCTGGCGGCTCGGTGCGCCGATGCCCCGGCGGCGGGGGCGCCCATAGTGGAGCAGGAACATGGGATTCCGTCGAAGGCGGTTGAAATCGGCCACATCGGAGGATTGGCAATCACGAATTCGATGGTCGTCACATGGGCGGTCGCGCTGGGACTGATTATTTTTGCGCAATTCGCCACCCGCAAGATGGAAGCGGTGCCCTCCGGCGCGCAGAATTTCTGGGAGTGGCTGGTGGAAAGTTTGTTCAATTTTCTGGAAGGCATCATCGGCCACAAGCTGGTGCTGAAAACCTTCTGGTTTTTTGCGACCATTTTCATATTCATTCTTTTTTCGAATTGGGTGGGCCTGATTCCCGGGGTCGGTACGATCGGCTGGGGGGAGAAGACCGCCACCGGCTTTCATGTCGACAACCCGTGGTTTCGCGGGGTCAATGCCGACCTCAACATGACTTTCGCGATGGCAGCGATCTTTTTTGCCTGCTGGATTGTTTGGGCAATTCAGGCAAATGGTCCCATGGGCTTCATAATGCACCTGTTCGCTCCCAAGGGGGAGACGACCGGGCTGCTGAAGGTGTTGATGGTGTTTGTGTTCATCGCCGTCGGTGTGCTCGAGGTGGTTTCAATCTTGTTCCGTCCCATTTCGTTGAGCTTCCGTCTCTACGGGAATATTTTTGCGGGCGAAAACATGCTGGAAGCCATGTCGAATCTGGTCCCCGGGCTGGGCTGGCTGATTCCGGTGCCCTTTTATTTCATGGAATTGCTGGTGGGAATTGTTCAGGCGCTGGTCTTCATGTTGTTGACCGCGGTTTTCACCTTGTTGATCATGCCGCACGACGACGGCCACGAGAAGGCGCATCATTAGGGGATTTAAAATTTCGCCGGTTTGACCGTGTTCAATCGCGGGAGCCGGCGAGCAACAAAAGGAAAACATATGTTAATGCCCATGTTGGCAGAAATGACGGGTAATATACATGTCGGTCTGGCCGCGCTGGGTGCGGCCATCGGCGTGGGACTGATCGGTGCGAAAGCTTCGGAAGCGGTCGGCCGCAATCCCGGCGCCGCGACCCCGATATTGGTTCAATCCATCCTGGCAATCGCGTTTGCGGAAGGAATTGTGTTCTTCGCAATCTTTCTCGCGACCAAGGCGTGGCCGGCGCAATGAACCTGTCTGTTCCCAAGTGAACCGTCAGGCACGGGGTAATCGCCCCGTGCCTGAATTCACAAACAAAAATTTATGAACCATATGATGCTGGCTGGAATTGGCGCGGATTTATCGAGTGCTGCGAGCAGTACGGCGAAGGAATTCGGCGTTGACTGGAGTCATTTCATACCACAGGTGATCAGCTTCGCCATTGTGGCGACATTGCTCTACCTGTTCGCCTACAAACGAATTCTCCAGGTCCTCGAAGACCGCCGGCAGCGCATCGCCGAGGGGCTGGCCAATGCCGATAAAATCAAGGCTGAACTCGCGCGGACGGAAGCGTCACGCCTGGAGGTTTTGACCCAGGCGAACACGCAGGCGAACAAGCTGATTGAAGAGGCCCGCGCCGCCGCCGCACGCGTGCAGGAGACGGAGACGCAAAAGGCCATCGCCGCCGCCGAGCAAATCATCACGAAGGCGCGCGAGGCCGCCGCCCAGGACCATGCGCGGATGCTCGCGGATTTGCGCCGCGAAGTGGGCCGGCTCGTGGTCGATACCACCGGCAAGGTCACCGGCAAGGTGCTCACGCCGGAAGACCAGAAGCGCCTGGCCGACGAAACCAGCCGCCAACTCGCCGCCTGATTCGAGTTCGATGAAGATTTCCAAACAAGCCCGCCGCGATGCCAAGCAACTGTTTCACAGTTGCGTGAACAACGGCCTGCTCGACGAAGGCCGCGTGCGGCAGGCGGTGACGGCGGTTCTCGCGCAAAAGCCGCGCGGTTATGTCGGCATTCTTTCGCACCTGCAACGGCTGGTGAAGCTGGACCTTGACCGGCGCACGGCGCGGGTGGAAAGCGCCACGGCGTTGTCGCCGGAGCAGCAATCGGCGATGCAGGCCAATCTCGGCCGCCGCTACGGGCCGGGGCTGGACATTTCGTTTTCGCAAAACCCGGCGCTGATCGGCGGGTTGCGCGTCCAGGTGGGCAGCGATGTTTATGATGGAAGTGTCCGGGCGCGCCTGGAGGCGTTGCGGGAAAGTTTTTAAGTTCAAACGGATTGTTGATTTATGAGCAATTTACTACAAGAAATCGAAGCGCAAATTTCCGGCGTCAAGACCACGGTCGCCCGCCAGAACGTCGGGGTCGTCCGCGAAATCGGCGACGGCGTGGCGAAAATCGAGGGCCTCACTGACGCGATGCTGAACGAGATGATTGACTTCGGCAACGGGGTCGTCGGTCTGGCGCTGAACCTTGAGGAAACGGAAGTCGGCGCGATCATTCTTGGCGATTACACCGGCATCAAGGAAGGACAGGAAGTCCGCACGACGGGCAAGCTGTTGCAGGTGCCGGTGGGTAAGGGGCTGCTGGGCCGCGTGGTGAACTCGCTGGGTCAGCCGGTGGACGGCAAGGGGCCGGTCCCGAGCGACGTGAGTTATCCGGTGGAAAAAATTGCGCCGGGCATCATCAAGCGCCGCTCCGTGAGCCAGCCGGTGCAGACGGGCATCATGGCGGTGGACGCGATGATTCCCATCGGCCGCGGCCAGCGCGAATTGATCATCGGTGATCGTTCCACGGGCAAGACGACCATCGGCGTGGACACGATGATCAACCAGGCCCGCATCAACAAGGCCGCCGAGGCCGCGGGGGACAAGGATTTTCGGCCGATTTACAGCATCTACGTCGCGGTCGGACAAAAGCAATCGAACGTAGCGCGGGTAATTGCCGTGCTCGAAGAAGCGGGTGCGATGCCGTACACGATTGTGGTTGCGGCGACGGCTTCCGATTCCGCCACGAACCAGTATCTCGCTCCTTTCGCCGGGGCCTCGATGGGCGAATGGTTCATGGACAACGGCATGGACGCGCTGATTATCTACGACGATCTTTCCAAGCACGCTGTCGCTTACCGGCAGGTGTCGCTGGTGTTGAAGCGGCCTTCAGGCCGCGAGGCATATCCGGGCGACGTGTTTTATTTGCACAGCCGTTTGTTGGAACGTTCGGCGCGCGTGACGGAGAAGGAGGGCAACGGTTCGTTGACGGCGCTGCCCATCATCGAAACGCAGGCGGGCGACGTTTCGGCGTACATCCCGACCAACGTCATTTCCATCACCGACGGGCAGATTTATTTGGAAACGGACTTGTTTTATCAGGGCGTGCGTCCGGCGATTTCGGTCGGTCTGTCCGTGTCGCGCGTGGGTTCAGCGGCGCAAATCAAGGCGATGAAACAGGTGGCCGGCCGCATCAAGGGTGATCTGGCGCAATTCCGGGAACTGGCGGCGTTCGCGCAATTTGGTTCTGATTTGGATGCGAAGACGCAGGCGCAACTGGAGCGCGGCAAGCGCATCGTGGAAGTTTTCAAGCAACCGCAGTACCGTCCCATCCCGGTGGAAATGCAGGCGGCGACCCTGTGGACCGTGCAAAACGGATTTTTGGACGACGTCCCCGTGGAAAAGATCAAGGATTTCCAGGGCAAGCTGACGGATTATCTGAGCAGCCGGAAGACGGATTTGATGGCGAAGATTTTGAAGGAAAAAGCGTTGAGCGACGCGCTGATCGCCGAGTTGAAGGCGACGGTGACGGAATTCAAGCAGACTTACAAGTAACCCATGCCCAGCACGCGCGACATACGCCGCCGCATCCGGTCGGTCAAGAACACGGCGCAAATCACGAAGGCCATGCAAATGGTCGCGGCGGCCAAGATGCGCAAGGCGCAGCAGGCGGCGTTGGCGGGGCGTCCGTACGCGACCTTGATGAACGAGGTGCTGGGCGAAGTGTCCGGCAGAGCGGGTGATTTCACGCACGCATTGATGGAAAAGCGTGTGGTCCGGAAACGGGCATTGATTGTGGTGAGTTCCGACAAGGGATTGTGCGGCGGCTTGAACAGCAACCTGATGCGCGAAGCGGCAAAGTTCGACCGCGACGTTACGATTTTCATCACCGCGGGACGGAAGGCCTCGCAGTTCATCGCCCGCACGAAGCGGCAACTGGCGGCGGAGTTCACCTACAAGGACGTGCCGCTGTTCGGCGAGGCGCGCGCGATTTCCAAATTTGCCCGCGACTTGTTCACGAAGGGTGAAGTGGACCAGGTGGATATTTTGTACACGAATTTCATATCCACGCTGAACCAGAAGCCGGAAGTGATTCCATTTCTACCCGTCGCCGAAATCAAGGGTGTGGGCGCGTCGGTTCACGAAGAAACGGCGCTGGCGAAGGGCAAGGTGGAATTTTTGTTCGAGCCCAACGCAGACGGGGTGCTGGGCGCGATGCTGCCGCACTATTTGAATTTCCGGGTGTACCAGGTGTTGCTCGAGGCGAAGGCCAGCGAACAGAGCTCGCGGATGGTCGCCATGAAGAACGCCACGGACAATGCGAAGCAGTTGATCAAGGACCTGACGCTGGAATACAACAAATTGCGGCAGGCGAACATCACGAAGGAACTTTTGGAAATCACCAGCGCCGCGATGGCGATGGGTTAATCTCTGACATCATGAATAATGGCAAAATCGTTCAGGTAATCGGTCCCGTGGTGGACGTGGAATTCAGCGGCAATCTGCCCGGCATCTACAACGCGTTGACGGTGGAATACACCGTACTGGGCAAAGCCAACAAGCTGACGCTCGAAGTGCAGCAGCATCTCGGCGACAACTGGGTGCGGGCCATCGCGATGTCCTCCACCGAGGGTTTGAAGCGCGGCCTCGAAGTCAAGGATTCCGGCGGGCCAATTTCGATGCCCGTGGGCGAGGGCGTCATGGGCCGCGTGTTCGACGTGACCGGAAATCCGGTGGACGAGCAGGGGCCGGTGAAAGCTGACAAATATAATCCCATTCATCGCGCGGCACCACCATTGGTGGACCAGACGACGTCGCCGCAGGTTTTGACGACCGGCATCAAGGTCATTGATTTGATTTGCCCGTTTTTGAAGGGTGGAAAAGTCGGGGCGTTCGGTGGCGCGGGTGTCGGCAAGACCGTCGTGATCATGGAATTGATCAACAACATCGCCAAGCTGCACGGTGGTATTTCGATGTTCGCGGGCGTGGGCGAACGCACCCGCGAAGGCAACGATCTTTATTACGAAATGGCGGAAGCGGACGTCATCGTTTGCGAGAAGGACGAAAAGGGGCACCTGAAGCGCAACGCCAACGGGCTGCCCATCTTGAAGCCCGGTTCGCGCATCGGGCTGGTCTACGGCCAGATGAACGAACCGCCCGGCGCGCGTTTGCGCGTGGCGCTCTCGGCGCTGGCGGTCACGGAATATTTTCGCGACGAAAAGAACCAGGACGTGCTGCTGTTCATCGACAACATTTTCCGCTTCTCGCAGGCGGGTTCCGAGGTGTCCGCGCTGCTGGGCCGCACGCCCAGCGCCGTCGGTTACCAGCCGACGCTCGCCGCCGAAATGGGCGACTTGCAGGAACGCATTACTTCGACGAAGAAGGGCTCCATCACCTCGTTCCAGGCGGTGTACGTGCCGGCCGACGATTTGACCGACCCGGCGCCGGCAACGACCTTCGCGCATTTGGACGCGACCATCGTGCTGGAGCGTTCCATCGCGGAACTGGGTATTTTCCCGGCCGTGGATCCGCTGGCCTCGAATTCACGGGCGTTGACACCGGAAATCGTGGGGCAGGAGCATTACGACGTGGCGCGCGGCGTGCAGCGCGTGCTGCAGCGTTACAAGGATTTGCAGGACATCATCGCGATCCTGGGCATGGACGAATTGTCGCCGGAAGACAAGCTGACCGTGTTTCGCGCGCGCAAGATCCAGCGGTTCCTGAGCCAGCCGTTCACGGTGGCGCAGGTGTTCACCGGGCGCGAGGGCAAGCAGGTGCCGGTGGCCGAAACGGTCAAGAGCTTCAAGGAAATCCTGGAAGGCAAGCATGACGAGGTGCCCGAGGGAAATTTTTACATGAAGGGCGGCATCGCGGAAATCAAGGAGGCCTAGGCCATGCCGAACACGCTCAAACTGGAAATCGTGACCCCGGACGCGCGGATTTATTCCGAGGACGTGGACATGGTGACGTTGCCGGGCGTGGAGGGCGAGATGGGGATTTATCCGATGCACGTGCCGCTGATGACGCAGATTGTGGCGGGCGAGATGTCGGTGCGCAAGGACGGGCGGGATTTTTTCCTGGCGGTCGGGGAGGGGTTTGCGGAAATCACGGGCGAGCGGGTCGCCATCCTGACCGACATGGCCATCAAGGCGGAGAACATTGACGAGGCCAAGGCGGAGGAAGCCCGCAAACGCGCCGAGTCACGCATGGCCGAGAAGCTGGACGAGGAACAGTCGGCCCTGGCGAGCGCCGCGCTGGCGCATTCCATCGCACAGCTCAAGGTCAAGCGGCGGCAGCAAAAGTAATCACGGGGCGGGGTTGTTTTGAATTCAGCGCGCCGGATTCAGCGCGGAGACTTCCACGGGCTTGTAGCCTTCCAGATGATAGTCTGCAATAAAGCGATCCAGCGCCGGTGTGGGGCGCTTTTCGGCCTCATCCAAAATCAGCGCGTTTCTAAACCTGCCCAGGGCCAAATACGATTGATATGATTTGGGAACGGTGATTCCATAGGCCTTCAAGGATTCAATTCCTTCGTTCACTCTTTTTAACTCCGCGGGATCCGTGGCGATCTGGCCGTAGTAATCGGCTCTCATACGGATCGCGTCCGCGGCGATGTCTTTCGTTGAAGTATCCGCGATCTGCTTCAAGTAGCTCCGCTGCTCTGGTGTCACCAATTCAATCCGGCCCACCATCGCGCGGGTCGTTTGCGCGGGAACGGAGATTTTGAGCGGCAGGTAATAATCCGTCCAGGCTCGCGGCACCAGGAAGAACAACCGCATGCCGGCGCTTTTGAAATACGACAGCTCCCAGGTGTTGAGCAGCGCCTGCGCCTCGTCGTCAAAAAGTCCCCCGGCCACGAGCGCATCGTGCAACGATGCCTTCAATTTATCCCGGTTCGCCAGGCTGTATTCTCCCCATCCGAAGCGGCTGGAGATCCTCATTGGCGTT
>DATMLG010000550.1:0-6311 GCA_035570675.1 Verrucomicrobiia bacterium
CTGCCGGCTTGACGTTCGCGAGCAGCAAATTCTGCGAAGGCGACAGGCGTATTTCAGTGTGAAATTTCTCAACAATTTTCCGCAACGCGGTCTTGAGCCGGACTGTTTCCGTGTCCTTGATGCGCCCGGCCTCAACATAGAGGCCGAGAAAATGATTGCCGTCGAACTGCCGGCGCCAGCCGAAGACGTCGCCCTGTTTGGTGAACTTGAACGGCCGCGCCTTCTGAAACTTCCACCCCGTGCGCCGCTCAACCTCCTCGCGGAACCACGCGGGGCCCTTTTCCTCCAGCACGTATTTGAGACGCGCGTGTTTGCGGTTGGTGCGGTCGCCAAAATCGCGATGCACCGTCACCACTGCACGCGCGGCCTCAATCAATTGCTCGCGCGTGATGAAGCCGATGACATCGGCCAGGCGCGGAAAAGTATGCACGTTCCCGTGGCTCATGCCCATGCCGCCGCCGGCGAGAAGATTGTAACCCACGAGCTTTCCATTTTCCTCGATGGCGACGAACCCAAGGCAGTTGGTGTAAACATCGATGTCATTCAACGGCGGAATGACGAACGCGGTCTTGAATTTGCGCGGCAGATACGTTTTGCCGTAAAGCGGGTCCACGAATTCTTTGGCGGCTTCATCCTGCAAGGCGAGTTCCTTGCCCTCCACCCAGATTTGATGATAGGCGGGTGTCTTGGGAAGCAACGCATCGGACGCCTTGCGCGCGTCCGATTGCACTTCCTCCACAAACGCGCTGGTCGAAGGCGTCGGCGCGGCCATGACGTTACGATTCACATCGCCACAGGCGGCGAGGGTCGTCGCCAGCGCGTCGTTGATGCCTTTCATCATCGGTCCCAGGCCGGACTTGACGATGCCGTGAAATTGAAAACCCTGGCGCGAAGTGATGCGCAACGTATTATTGCCGTTTTGAGTCGCGAGACGGTCGAACGTCAAGTAATGCTCCGGGTGAACCACTCCGCCCGGCAACCGGCCGCGCACCATGAAAATGTACTGCTTGGCCACCTTGCGTTTGTCGCGGTCATCCTGCTGATAAATCCCGTGAAATTTCAAAAATTCGTAATCATCCTCGGAAAACCGATCGACAGCGGCATTGGCGAGCGTCGGCCCAATGCTCCCGGACAATGTTGGGCAATTTGCTTTAAGCCCTTCATTGCGAGTCAGTTTCACCGCTGTTTCAGTTTCAATCATAAGTTACTTACTTAGGTTATGTAAGATTAGCCATTTGGACGAATTTGTCAATACATTCTGGGCGGTTTTATTGGGAAATCCAGTTTTTTCGGACGCGTTTCGGCAGATGAAACTTGCTCTTTGGGCTGTTGGATTTAGAGTGGTTTCGCATAAAGTCCGACGTTATTGACCTCATTATGGATCAGCGGAAAATCTATTATTTCGACAACAATGCCACCACCAAGGTTGCGCCCGAGGTGGTGGAGGCGATGCTCCCGTTCCTGAGTGAGCAGTACGGCAACCCGTCCAGCGCCTACCAGTTCGGCAAGTTTGCCGGCGAACAGGTCAGGACCGCGCGCGAAAAGGTCGCCGCGATGATCAATGCCGACCCGCGAGATGTGATTTTCACGAGCTGCGGCACGGAGAGCAACAATTCCGCCATCCACAGCGCGCTCGTCACGCAGCCGGGCAAGAGACACGTCCTGACCACGGCGGTTGAGCATTCGGCCAACATCAAGTTCTGCGAATTTCTGGAGAAGCGCGGCTTCGAAGTGACGTTTATGCCCGTGGAATCCGACGGAGCCATTGACGTGCATCTGCTTGAGAAATCCATCCGACCGGACACGGCGATAGTTTCTGTGATGTGGGCCAACAACGAAACCGGTGTGGTCTTTCCGATTGAAGAAATCGCCGCCATTTGCCGCAGCAAGGGCGTTCTCTTTCACACGGACGCCGTGCAAACGCCCGGCAAGCTGAAGATTGACGTGGCGGACACGGGCGTGGATTTTCTGTCGCTCTCCGCGCACAAGCTGCACGCGCCAAAAGGCATCGGCATCCTCTATGTGAAACGCCGCACGAAATACCAGCCTTACGTCATCGGCGGCGGCCAGGAACAGGGACGGCGCGGCGGGACGGAGAACGTCGCCAGCATGGTCGCCTTTGGCCGCGCGGCGGAACTGGCGATGGCCAGTTTGGATGATGAGAACACCCGCGTTCGCGCGCTCCGTGACCGCATGGAAAAGGGCATCCTCGGCAAGATTCCCGACTCCGTGCGCAACGGCGACCCGACTTCGCGCCTGCCGAACACGAGCAACGTTGCCTTTGATTTTGTCGAAGCCGAGTCCGTTTTGCTCCTGCTGGACCAGGCGGGGATTTGCGCGTCGAGCGGCTCCGCCTGCACGACCGGTTCGCTGGATCCGTCGCATGTGCTGGTCGCAATGGGATTGACCCCGGCGCGTGCCCGCGCTTCCATCCGGTTCAGCCTCGGCATCTACAATACCGATGCAGAAGTGGATTATCTGCTCGAACAATTGCCGCCGATCATCGCGAAGCTGCGCGCGGTCTCGCCGCTCAAGCCGCAACCCGCTTAGATCAAACTCAGCCCTCATCAGGTTGCCGGTATAAATCGTTGGAACACCAGCGCCAGCAGCAAGAGCGCGAGAAACACGGCGGCAAACGGATGGGGAACATCCGCCACTGCCAGTAAATCCACGAGCGGAATTCCCGCCAGCAATCCTGACACCGTCCGGCCAATGTTCCGCTCCGACGCCCCGAACGTGTACCGCAATTGGCGCACGATCCACAATCCCAGCACTGCCGACAGCAGCAGTGCGTCCTTCAAGTTATCACCGGTGTTCATGAACAGCGCGAGAATAACCGGCGCGCCGAGAAACACACACGGCCAGTACCGCACCGCCATGCGCGTGCTTTCCTTCCCCGCCACGTAACTCAGGCCCACGATATACGCCCCCAACGCCAGGCCGCACCAGACCGCTGCTCCCGTGACGCCATCGCTTCCCGTGGACGCCGCCACCAGATACAAAAAGAACCGGCACGCCGCCATCAGCACCGGAGAAATCGTGATCATCTTGTGGACCGCGTCATACAACACAATGCATGCGACCAGCAGCACGCCGAGTATGGCGGTGGTCATTCCAAGGAATGCCAGGCATGCCAAGCCCGCCGCCAGCAGCCCAAATCCCGTCAGCCACACGGCCCGCTCGGAAATGGCGCCCGATGGAATCGGTCGTTCGCGGCGGAATTGGGCGTCGAAGTTTGCATCGAACGCGTCGTTCAAATACATGCCGCCGATATAAAGCAGCGTCGCGCCCGCCAGCAACAGCGGCAGCGGCTTGGTTTCGAGGTCCCAATCCTTGCTGCCCAGCCACCAGCCCGCCAGACAGTTCGACCACACCGTCGGAAGATTCGACGCGCGTCCCAAAATCAGCAAGGTGCGGAGCTTGTTCATTGCAAAACCAAATCTCGATTCGCCAGCCCGCGTTCCGCGAGCCGCCGCAGGGTCCATTCATATTCCGCGACCAGTTGGTCCACCACGCTACGGTCCTTCAAGCCCGCCGGCAGCACTTCCCAGGTGTAAGTTTCCATTTCCAGATGCGAGCACAGCGCCGGGTCCGCCTTCAACAAATCCAGCACGCCCGTCACATGATCCGACGTCGTTTCATACCAGCCCGTGGCCGGGCTGTGCAATGGAATGTGAAAATGCACCCGCCATTCCGTTTCCGCCAAACCGCCCACGTCGGGCAAATTCAATGCCGGTTCGAGGTCTTTGTAAACCAACAATCCTCCGTCCGGCGACCGCACCGCGACTTGATGCAAATAAACATCATCCGCAAAAGCGGCCACAGCGCGACGCGCCTCTGGCGTCGGCCGCATTTTTAGCGCAGAACTCAAGTGCAACTTGCTGATCTTAATGTTGTGCTCGCGAAGCGCGCCGATGGCCTGCGCCGGTTCCTCAAATTCAATCGCGAAATGGCACGCGTCATAATTCACGCCCAGATGTTCATCGAGCCGCGCATCGCCCGGATGTTCCGCGCGCATCTGCTCGAAGAACCGGATCGTCTCCCGGCTGTTCTCGAACCACCCCAGCGGCTCCGGTTCCACTCCCAGATGCAGCTTGCGTCCCGTGCGCGCGCTCACGGCGGCGATGTGCTCCACGCATTGCCAGAACTGGTCGCGCATCCGCCGCTCCTGTTCCGGCGTCGTGATGAATTCCTTGAACGAGCCGGGCAATGTGCTGACGCTGCCTTCCATTCCCGGCGGCACCAGCTCCGCCAGCAAATCGAACAACCGGTTCGTGTATGCTAGCCGCTCCGGCGTCGTCCAGTCCGGCCGGTACACGTTTTCCTTCACGCGCCCGCCGTGGAACTGGCCGTAGGGAAATCCATTGATGGTAAAAACGTAACAATTGTTTTGTTCGAGCCACTTTTGAAATTCAACGAGCCGCTTCGCCTCGCTCAATTCCACCGACGCCCCGTTCCCCAGGCGCAGACCGATGCCGTACGGCGCCCCCGGGCATACCCGTTGCTTCACCGCCAGAGTGTGCCGCGTGAGCGACGCGAACGTCTCATCCCAGCCCTCGCCGCGATGGACATTCGTGCAATAGGCCAGATGCAGCCCGTGGTTCAGTTTCATTAAACTTGAAACTGTTGTACCCGCTTTGAACCACGGATGAAAGTTCCTTGTGCTAACATCCCTTCCTTTCTTAATCCTAATCGTACTCCTAGTCATAATCTTCCCCAACCCGCCGCAGGTAGGGCGAAGCTCCTGCTGAGCCCTGACATCTTCGGCATTAGCGTCCATTTGCGTCCATTCGCGGTTGTCCTTTGCGTCTCTGCGTCAGTTGCCAGTCCGGAAGGACCGTCCTTGCGTCAAAATCCACGCGCGGTAAATCGTCCATTCCCCCAATTTTTAATTTTGCATTTTTAATTTTTAATTTGCCTCTCACAACAGCACCCCCCTTTGCAACCGTTCCACCGCCCGATACGCAAACGGCCCTCCCGCGCACGCGACCCTGCAACCAACGCTGAAATCGTTTCTCCCTCTCCGCCACAATACTTTGTGGGGGAGAGGGGCGGGGTGAGGTGGTTCCTTTCTCGATTCCGAGTCTTTTCATAATAAACACCCTTTCGTTCTCCACGCCAAACTTCTCTCCACCAACCCGAACCCACCCGGATTGCACGCCCCCGCCTCAATCGCCAGCGCAAAACTCCAAAAATGGTCCGCATGACCGGCCTCATCCCGCGTCGCCGCAATGCTCACCCGTCCGCCCGGCGTCGTGATCTTCTCCGGCTTCCGCAAATCATCCCGCAACCGCGCATCCGCCGGATGCTGTATCCGCCGGTCTTCATACACCTGCAACAACTCCATCGCCATCGCCTCCGTCACCCGCACCGTCTCCCGCTTCCGCCCCTCCAACGCCACCGCGCGGGTGGCGGGCACCGTGGTCGAGAAATTAATCCCGTGAATCCGCGACGACCCAAACTTTTCCTGCGCGTATTCAAACAGCCCCAACCCCAGCCCCGTCATGTCAATTGCGGCCCGACGGAACCGCGGCAATCTACATATCTCGCCCAACCGTTCCTGTTGCTCCGGCAATCGCATATTCTGAATGCGTAAAATGCCCCGCACCACTTTCAACCCGTTCAAATCCTCCATTACCGTGATTACCGACAAATCCACCTTCCGCCCTACATCAAACCCGACGTAAAGATGTCCCTTCGCCTCCCTCATCATGGCCAGCACGCTAGTGCTCCAGTCAGTTTCGCAAATGAATCCTGCATCATCGCGTTCCGCGGCTGTGATGAGTTCATGCGACAACAACGTCAGATTCTCATCCGCAAACGAGCATTCGTAATTTTGATCATACGCCCGTTTGTCCAACGCCTGTTCTCTTGCCTGTTCCGGCGTAATCACCTCCCGCGTGTTCGAATCATAAATCTTCACACCCATTCCGTAAGCCTGAGTCCGGGTGATGCGTGAAACCGGAAATCCGCTGGTAGGGTCGGACCGCTTCTCCTCCTGGGTGGCACGGGCAACCTGCCCGTTCTGCTGCGCGACTCGCGCGGCAGCCGGAGCGGAGGCACCCAGCGGGTCGCTGGCTGCATCGGGCGGGTCGCCCGATCCACCCATACTTCTTCCCCCTCCCGAAACCATTCTATAAAACAAATTATGCCGCCCATTCCCCGTGGATGCCATCCGGCACAGAAAATCCGGATTGCTCGCCAAAATCGGCTCCGCCGCCTCCCATATCGCCGCGCTGTCCTCGTGAAATGCAAATTCATCCAATATCAAATCACCCGAGAACCCCCTTGCCGTCCGGGGATTCGCCGCC
>DATMLG010000551.1:0-3772 GCA_035570675.1 Verrucomicrobiia bacterium
TATCAGTTCCACCACATTCCAGCCTGCTTGCTGAAATTTGGCCTTGAAACAGCCTCCCAGATAGCCGCGCGAACCGGTTATCAGGCAGGTGCGCTGGTTGGGGGATGGTTTCATGGGAAAATCAATGCTCAGGTCAGGGACGCGGATTCCCATCCGATGCGGTGGGCGTTGGCCATCACGGACAAGGTTATCGTCGTGGCCGGAATGCCCGGCAGAATGGTCGCATCGACAGCATGAACGCGCTGCCAGCCGAGCGGACGTCCGAGCGTGTCCGACTGAAAGGGACCCGGTTTGTCCCGCATCGGAAACGTGCCGCCGCCGTGATAACTGCGGCCCGGCTCCGCGATGTGGACCATCGGCAGCACCGGTGCGACGCCGAGGCGCCCGGCATTGCGCAGGAGTTTACGGGCGACTTTGCGCACCGTGGCCCGGGCGTGCGGATTGATTTCTGCCTTCAGTTCCAGTCGCGTGGCTGGAGATTGTCTCAAGGTAACAGCAATCTTGGAGGAATCGTCGGAATGCAAAAAAACCTGGGCGACCACCAACCTTCCCTCCAATGCCGCCGCCAGAAAATCAAAGTTTAATCTGAACCGGGAAAGGGCATGTTGCACCGCGTCGTGAACCAGATTGCTGTAAGTGTAAATTTGCACATGGATGGCGCGGGAACTGATGGCCGGATCAAGTATTTCGAGAAAAAGCTGGCTCAAGGTGTGAAGCGCCTCCTCGCGTACGCCGGGGGTGCGGCGGGCAAACAGCAGGGGAATCAAAAAATACTGGCTGTCCTTCATCCAAAGCGTCCGGTCAAAATCCTGGCGTGATTCCAGCAGCAATTTTGTGGTGGGAATGACTCCGGCGGCGAGATACACCCGCGAAGCAACGGTGGTTTGTTCGCTGCCGGTGAGCCGGTCACACGAATTGATGGTGACGCTGTCGGCGTTTTCAATCAACGAGGTGACGACGGTGTCCGGTTGGTAGGTGAAGCGCGGGTTTCGTTCCAATTCCCGCAGTGTTGAGGCGCTGTTGTAAATATACCCGTACGGGCAGCCGTGCATGCACATGCCGCAATAGACGCAACCCGCGTCCCCGGGCGAACGCGCCGTCCTGACCGCCACGCGCGCCGCGCCGTGGTGGATTCCGTTCCTCCTTAAACCGCCTTGGTTGCAATCCATCCGGTCGAGAATGGTCCGGGCCTGCCGGCTCAATTCAAGGATTCCGGGTTCGTCGGCGTATAAAGGGAACATGGCCGCCAAGTCGTCACGGCGCGCGGCCATGCCGGTCATTTTCAGGACGGCGGAGTAATGATCGGCAAGTTGTGACGTTTTAATCGGCCAGTCGTCCAGGTCCGAGTCGAGATAGGGCAGCATGGCGGCGCCCCAAACGTTGCTCAATCCGCCCTGCGCCAGCGAGGGCCTCAACCCCACGCCGTCGAACGTGCAGGAGAGAACTTTTTCGCCGTCACGATAAGGAAAATCGGATCCAAACGAGAGCTTTTGCGGAAGGCCGGCCGCGGTGGCGGTCAGCTCCTCCTTTACCATCGCAACAAGCCTTGGATCCCAGCCGGCCGGGGCGGACGCGGCGAGCTGCCCGACGGCCTGCGCGCGCGACGGCTCCAGTTTCAGGCCGGCATCGAGCATCCGCACCACCAGCCCTTTATCGAGCAAAGCCTGGGCGCAGGCAATTCCTGACGGGCCGGAGCCGACAACAAAATGCATAGGAAGATGTCCGCTAAAGCGCAGTTTCTAAGGTTCTTGCTGTGATACTGTCAATGGAATTGGCCGGGACATCCGTAGTTTTCCACCCGGCATCATCACTTTCACTTATTATTTTCTTTACAGGAGCTGGTGGCCTGCCATGATGCCGTCGTCGGACATGGCTTCCAACGCGACAGATACCGATTTCACAGTCTGGGGTGCCGATCAGGCCGCCTATGGACCGGTCGAACTGCCAACTCTTGTCTCCTGGGTGCGCGGCGAGCGCGTTACGGCGGACACTTGGATATTCGACGCCAAAAACGGCGCTTGGCGCAAAGCCGCCCAGATTCCCGAGTTGCAAATGTTTTTCCGCCCCAAAAGTGGCGGCGCGCGGATGACCGCGCCGGTTGAGGGCATTGACCCCCGTTTTCTGCGCCGGGTAAAAATTCTGGCTGACCTCACGGACGAACAACTCGGCCGCTTTGCCGGGTTCATGGAGACTGAAAAAGTCGCGCCTTGGCGCGTGGTGGTAAAGCAGGGAGATTGCGAAGACAGCATGTATCTGATTTTGGAGGGTGAATTCCGCGTCCGCGTCTGCAACGGCGACAAGGAAACCATTCTCGCCACGCTCGGAGCCGGGGAATTTTTTGGCGACATCTCCCTGTTTGACCACGGCCCGCGTTCGGCGGATGTCGTGTCCAACATGGATGGCGTGCTGTTGAAGATCACCTCGGCCGCGATCGGCAAGCTGGCCGCCGAAGAGCCGGCGGTGGCGCTGCCCTTTCTGATGGCGGTGGGCAAAACGCTCGCTGCGCGCATCCGCTCCGACAACAAGCGGTATTTCGATTCGGTCAAGTTCGCCCGCGCGGCGGCTTGATTGTTTTGCGGGCCGCATCATCAGGAAAACCCAGGGTTTCCGCCGGAGAATGCTGTAATTTGCCGGCGTTGGTGTTATAAGGGACGGCAATCTTATGCTGATCCGTTACCTGGCCAATCTTTCCAAGGGGAGACTCGTTCTCTGGTGCTACTTCATCTGGTACGTCGTGGTGCTGGTGCGCTATTTCGACGCGAACGCGCGCCTCTGGCTCACCTCCCTCGGCCTGAGCGCCATCATTGGCACCGCCCTGTTCATCAGCACCGCCAAGACCGGCGCGGCCCGGGTGGAACTTGATCGTTGGCAGATCTTCCGGCTGTTCCTGACTCCATTCTGTGTTTCGAGCTTTTCCGCGCTCGTGAAAGGCCGGGGCTTCATTCTGGTTTTCTCCCCGAAACCGTTGGAAATTCTGCTGGGAACGGGCTTGTGCGCGCTGCTGTGCGTTACGGTGTTTTTTGCCAAACGCCTCGCCCGGCTTCAGCGGTCCATGGCAGGGTTGTGACGCGGGCGGGAATGCCGGCTAATCCACGCGTATGTGGTTTGCCAGCAGCAACAGCAGCGCAAGCGCGACAGAAACCACGGCGGCGGCGGCGAGCGCCCACGCCAGCATCACCTTGCGTTTCCGGCGCGACGCGGAGCCGCCCATGCCGGCAAAGAGATAGTACCGTTCCTTTTCTTTATTTGATCTTGACCCAATCATTCAAGCCTTCCGCAATGACGAAAGGTAGCCGCAATCATGACTCCCGCGCCAGAGGAATTTTCAATTTTTTTCCAACACCCGGCGCATGGAGGATAAAGGGCCGGATCGGAAGCCTCACTCCTTGCAGAAATCCTCAAATTGGCGAAATCGGGCTGGTTTGGTGAAACCACCGCTCAAGGCGGGACCACCCGGTAGAGAATCCGGTCGGCGTCCGAGATGGCCCAGAGGCTGATGGGATAAAGCGCGGTGTAGTACCGCATGTACCGCGCGCTGCCGTCGGCCATCGCATAATTGGAACCGCCGCGTCCGGGCGTCGGCGGCTGGGTGTTGGAATGCCGTCCCAATTCGAGCCGGTCCAGGTCATTGCCCGTCCCCTCGTCGAAATCCATGTAGAAATCACCCACGTCCGTTTTCTTTTCGCCATAGAGGATGGTGTCCGACGGATGAATAATGAATGAATCGTGCATCCCCATGGTGTCATAGCCATTCATGTAGTTTTGAAAATCG
>DATMLG010000552.1:0-3960 GCA_035570675.1 Verrucomicrobiia bacterium
GCGGAATGTTCGGTGAGCAGAAGGTCGCCCTTATAGACGGGCATCTTGGCTTTTTCGGCGTCGGTGATGTCGCGGAACATCTGGTCGGAACGCGCGGAGAAAACGTGCAGGGGGGCGTTGGTTTCGGTGGCGCAACGATCCATCCAGGCGACGGTTTCCTCGTCCGGCGCGCCGCCGGTGTCGCCGGTTCCGAAGTAGCGGTAATCGGCATACACGCCGTAATGTTCGCCGTGATAGTTGACGTGGTCGAGCAGCGAAGGATTGTTGGCGAGGTCAAGCGGGTACTTGGCGCCGTAGTTGCCGGGATTGAGCGCGGCGATGACGGACTGGCCGTCAAGGCCCTCCCAGACGCCGATGTCAAACGGGATGCCGTTGGCGCTGTGCCAGACGAGTTTTTGGGTGGAGAAACCGCGCAGGCCGCAATGCGCGAGCACGGAGGGCAGCGAGGCCGGGAAGCCGAAGCAATCGGGGAGCATGTATTCGTCACTTTCGGTGCCAAACTCCTTCTTGAAATATTCGCGGCCCTGCAAAATCTGGCGGATGAGAGATTCGGAGGAGGGGACATTGACGTCGTTTTCCTCCCAGGAGGAGCCGGCGGTGAACCAGCGGCCTTTCGCGATCCATTCCTTGAGGATGGCGTAGTCCTGCGGGTGATATTCCTTCATGAGGCGGTAGCGGTTGGCGCCGGTCCAGTTGAAGATGTAGCTGGGATATTTTTCGAAGAACGGGATGTTATCATCCAGGGTCTTGGGGATGAATTCGCGGATGACCTGCGGATAGGACCAGCGCCATTGGGTATCGAGGTGCGAGTAGCCGATCATGTAAACGACCTTGTCCTTGGTGAGGTCGGGACCGGTGTCGGCGGCGAAGGCGGCCGGGGCGATGGCGAGGAGCAGGGCGGATAGCGAGAGGATGAAATTTTTTGCGGACATTTTCATTAAATGGTGTGGACCGATGCAATCTGGTCAGCGGCATCCGTCGTTTGTCGCGGGGAGTTTTGCCCAATTTGGAAGGCAATGCAAGTGGAGTTGGCTGGGGCAATCGTGCGGATTGATTCTACCCTTTCAGGGTAGATGATTTGTTGGATGGATACCCAGGGTAGCCCCTCTCGGAATCGGGCCAACTCTGGGCTGAGTGATCTCAATCCCGTTGGGATTGAGGACTGGAAGGAGTCGGCTCAGTGTCTGCGGAGGATAAGGCGGTGGTCGATGCGTTTGGTCTGGTGATATTCGAGCGGGGGCAGGGTGGTGAGGGTGGGGGATTCGGTTTCGCGCAGGATGGCGCGGGCGAGGGCCTGCAGGGCCTTCCAGCGCGGCCATTCAAGTTCGGGCGCGTGCGAAATCTGGCGCAGCAGGCTCCGCCATTCAATGATGATGCGGTCAATGTCACCGACGCCGATGAAGTCGGTGGCCCATGCATGTTTGCTCAACGGGTTCTTGTGGACGCCGGCGACGATTTGTTCCGCGCCCGCGCCGTATTTGGGCGGCACGCCGTTCTCCAGATAGCCGGTGATGGATTGCTGGCCGTAAATGCGATGGCAGGCGATGGCGAGCCGGCCGGCCCAGCGGTTTTCCTCGCCGCAAAAGCGGAATCCGGCGTCGAGGTCGGCGAGGTCGTAAATCAATTCGTCGAGGTGATAGCGCTCGTCCTCGAGCGCGGCGGAGATGGCGAGGCCGTCGCCCTGCGAAAAAAAGCTGACCATCTGGCCGCGACGGGTCGGGACGCCGGCGGCATCCACGAGGCCGAGCCGGCGCCAGAGCAGGGCGGTGCCGCTGGCGGCAGAGAGTTCGCGGCAGAGCGGGACGTGCGGGCAGCGGGCGCAATCGGCGGGAAGGACGCCGCGCTCGGCGGGTTTCCAAAGGGCGACGCCGTGGGAATCCACGGGAACGCGCATGGTGAGTTCGGCAAGGCTGACGTGCGCCAGAATGCGGGTGGCTTCGGTGACGAAGCGGACGACAGGCGTTTTCTGGCGCGCGGCCAGTTTCGATTCGACGAGCGGCGCGATTTTTTCCTGCCACACGGACATGGGCGCCTGGCGGCCGTTCCAATTGGTGAGGCGGCGGACCCATTTGGCGATGATGACGCGGCCATCGGCGAGAATGTCGGCGACAGTTGAGGCGCGGCCATAGGTTTTGAGGCCGTCGGTTTCGGACAGGACGCTGAGAATGCCGGTGCCAATTTTTTCAAGGGCGGCGGGTTCGGAGAGGACGGGGCGATTTACGATGTTCGATTGACGATTTACGAGATCATCGGGGTCGGTTTGGGGTGCGTCATTCGTCAATGGTAATTCGCAAATGTGGATGTCCTTGAGGACTGTTTCCTTCGATGCAGGATAAAGTTCCCATTCGCCGCGGCTGTTGCGCATTTCGCGGACTTCCTTGCGGACGTGACGGGCGCGTTCGGCGTCGGTTTTCAAGCCACAAGGGGCGTCGGGATGTTTGAGCAATTCCTCGACGCCGAGGAAAATGGGTTTGGTGGTGAAGAGACGTTCCTGGACGCGGACAGCTTCGCGGAAGGGGTCGCGGCCGAGTTGCGCGGCGGCGCTCATGAGGCCGAGCAGGGCGCTCCAATCCACCGCAACACTGCGGGCAAGATGGGCGGGCCGGGCATCGAGGAGGCGAAGTTCGTTCGCGGTAATGATGACGTAGCCCGTTTCATCGAGGCCGCGGCGGCCGGCGCGCCCGAACATCTGGAGGATTTCATCGCCGCGCAGCGGTTGTTCGATGCCGTCGCGGCGATAGGAGGCAGCGGCGAGGGCGACGCTGCGAAGGGAGAAGTTGATGCCGGCGGCGAGGCCCATGGTGGCGACGACGACGCGAAGCTGCCCGGCCTTGGCGAGAGGTTCAATCACGCCGGCGCGCACGCCGTAGCTCAGGCCGCTGTGATGATAGGTGACGCGGTTTTTCAGCAGGCGGGCGAGATGTTCGCCGACGAGGAGTTTCTGCTCGGGACCAAGTTGCAGCGGGTTGGAGACGGGCAGGTTGCGGGCGAGTTCCGCGGCCAAGGCCTCGGTGGCCTGGCGGCGCGGGGCAAAAATGAGAATGGGGCCGAGATCCTCGGCGAGGGCCTTGGCGACAAGGCGCGGCCAGTAGCCCTTGATTTCCGACGGAACATGGAAATTCAGATTGGCGGCATTGACTTCCTCCAGCGGCACAGGCCGGATTTCGTGGCGGATCAAAACGGCGCGACGGCCGAGGCGGTCGAGCCATTTGACGACCTGTTGCGGGTTGGCAACGCTACCGCTGAGGAGCAGAAGCTGGGTTTGGGGCGGAGCCAAGGCGAGGGCGAGTTCGTAATTCAGGCCGCGATCGGCGTCGCCGATCATCTGGTATTCGTCCACGACGAGGAGGGCCGGGCCGTCGCCCTGGATGAGACGATGCTTCTGGGTTTCGAGAGTGGCGACGAGGATGGGGGCGTGGAGGTTTTCGGCGAGGTCGCCGGTGGCGATGCCGACGTCCCAGCCGCGGGCGCGCCATTCGGCGAGCTTGTCATTGGCAAGGGCGCGGGTGGGGACGGTGTAGATGGCCTGGCCGCGGTTTTTGCCGCCATTGGACCACAGCTCGAAAATCAGGGTCTTGCCCGCGCCGGTGGGCGCCTGGACAACGACGTCGCGGCCTTCGCGGAGGGCGGAGACGGCCTGCTGCTGCCATAGGTCGGGGACGGCGACCTGATTGAGGGCGGCAAGGGCGGCGTGCTGGTCAGAGAACGATGACACGCGGTGAACATAACCGAAGATGGGGGCGGGCGAAAACGGAAATTAAGGAAGGGGGGAAGATGACACGAATTGCACGAATTCACTCGAATGGGACAGGGTGGAAGAGAATTAACCACGGATGGGTGAATTGCGAATTGCGGATTAACGCAAAGGCGCAGAGGCGCAAAGGCGCGAAAGGGAGCGGGGTAATGGCTTGATTTTTAGGCAGCCGGGGCTTAACTTTGAGTTGCAAGCCGCCGTTTTTT